>NZ_CACSJV010000016.1:0-76126 GCF_902706105.1 Curtobacterium sp. 18060
GCCCGCCCCCGCCTGCTCGTCCTCGGATCGACGTTCCCGGCCCGCCCGGACGACGGTGTGCCGGCGTTCGTGCTCGACCTCGCCCACCAAGAGGCCCTCGAGTTCGACACGATGGTGCTCACCCCGCGGGTGCCCGGCGGTGCCACCACCGAACGCATCGGCGACGTCGGCGTCCGGCGGTTCCCGTACTTCCCGAAGGCGTTCGAGGACCTGGCCGACGGCGCCATCCTCGACAACCTCAAGGAACGCCGCTCGCGCATCGTGCAGGTGCCGGCCCTGGTGCTCGCGCAGTGGTTCGCGATCCGTCGCGTGGTCCGCTCCGCGAAGCCCGACGTCATCCACGCGCACTGGGCGATCCCGCAGGCACTCGTCGCGACGTTGGCGGCCCCGGGCGTGCCCATCGTCGTCACCACTCACGGCGGGGACATCTACGCGCTCCGCGCCGCTCCCCTGGTCCGCCTGAAGCGCTGGGTCTTCGGCCGTTCGGCGCACGTCACCACCGTCAACTCCGAGATGCGCGAGCGCCTGACCGAGTGGGGCGTGTCCGAGGCGCGCTCCACCGTCATCCCGATGGGCGTCGACCTCGGTCCGGCCCGCGCCACCCGCGCCCGCGTCGCCGCGCAGGAGCACCACGTGGTGGCGGTCGGCCGGCTCGTCGAGAAGAAGGGCTTCGGCAACCTGATCGAGGCGCTCCGGGGACTCGGCGACGACGTGCCGTGGCGACTCACCGTGGTCGGGGACGGCCCCTACCGGGCGCAGCTCGAGCAACAGGCCGCCGGACTGCCGGTGACGTTCCTGGGCCAGCGCGGGCGCACCGAGGTGCTCGAGACCCTGGCTGCGGCCACCGTCGTGGCGGTGCCGTCGATCCCGGCGGCGAACGGCGACCAAGAGGGGCTGCCGGTCACCCTGCTCGAGGCCGCTGCCGTCGGCGCCGCGATCGTCGCGAGCGACCTGCCGGGCATCCGGGACGTCGTGCACGACGACGTGTCCGGCGTCCTCGTCGCCCCCGGTGACGTCGACGCCCTCCGCGACGCCCTGTGCCGCGTGCTCACCGACGACGCCGCACGGGCGAGGTACCAGGAGCAGGCCGTCGTGTCGGCGGCGGACTTCTCCACCGAGCGCATCGGCGAGCGCTACCGGGCGGTGCTGCGCGCAGCCATCGGCTGACGACGCGGCAGACGCACAGGAGGCCCGGTGCCGGTCCCACGGACCGGCACCGGGCCTGCTGTCGGTCGCGGCTAGCGCCCCATGCCGCGGTACGTGAAGCCGGCGGCGGTCCAGGCGTCGCGGTCGAGGCAGTTGCGGCCGTCGATGACGACCGGGCTCGACACCAGGGACGCCACCGTGGTCGCGTCGAGCTCGCGGAACTCGGTCCACTCGGTCAGCACCAGGACCAGGTCGGCGCCGGACAGCGCGTCCGCCGCCGTCTCGACGAAGTCGAGCTCCGGGTGCACGCGACGCGCGGTGACGACGGCCTCGGGGTCGTAGGCGGACACCGTGGCACCGAGCTCGTGCAGGCGCGCAGCGATGTCGAGGGCGGGCGAGTCACGGACGTCGTCCGAGTTCGGCTTGAAGGCCAGACCGAGGACCGCGACGCGCTTGCCGCTGACGACCCCGCCGAGCAGCTCCTGCGCCAGCTCCACGACGTGCGCACGACGACGCAGGTTCGTGGCGTCGACGTCGGCCAGGAACGCCAGGGACTCCCCGACGCCGAGCTCGTTCGCCCGGGCCTGGAACGCCCGGATGTCCTTGGGCAGGCAGCCGCCGCCGAAGCCGAGGCCGGCGTTGAGGAACTTGCGGCCGATGCGGGCGTCGTGGCCGATGGCGTCGGCGAGCGCGGTGACGTCGGCGCCGGCGACCTCGGCGATCTCGGCCATCGAGTTGATGAACGAGATCTTCGTGGCGAGGAACGCGTTCGCGCTGATCTTGACGAGCTCGGCGGTGGGCAGGTTGACGACGAGCCGGGGGGTGCCGGACGCGAGCGCCTCGGTGTAGACCTCGTCGAGCGCGTCGACGGCGGCCTGCCCGGCGTCACCGTCCGGCACACCGTAGACGAAGCGGTCCGGGCTGATGGTGTCCTGCACGGCGAAGCCCTCACGCAGGAACTCGGGGTTCCAGACGAGCGTCGCCCCGGGCACGGCCTCGGACACCTCGGCGGCGAGGCGTGCGGCGGTGCCGACCGGGACGGTCGACTTGCCGACGACGAACTCGCCGGCGGACAGGTAGGGGGTGAGTGCGGCGACCGCGGCGTTCACGTAGGTCATGTCCGCGGCACCGGTCGGGCTCTGCGGTGTGCCGACGGCGAGGAAGTGCACGCGGGCACCGGCGACCTCGGCCATGTCGGTGGTGAAGCGGATCCGGCCGGAGGCGAGCGCCTCGGTCAGGATCTCCGGGAGCCCGGGTTCGAAGAAGGGGGCTTCGCCGGCAGCGAGCCGCTCGATCTTCGCCGGGTCGACGTCGACGGCGACGACCTCGTGTCCGAGCTTGGCCATGGAGGCGGCGTGCACGGCACCGAGGTACCCGCAGCCGATGACAGAGATACGCACGACGAAGAAGGTACCGGTTTCTCGTGGGAGTTCCAGCACCCCGGTACCCAGGGTGTCGCGGCGGCGTCAGGCGCGGACGTCGCCCCACGGCGGTCGGTCCGGGCCGCCGACGATCTCGTCCCAGTCCGGCTCGCGGTGCCGCCGCCGGGCCTCGTACGCCTCGACCAGGTCGTGCAGGACGGCCACCACGAGGTCGGCGTGCGGGACATCCGCGAGCACCACGGCGGGGTCGTCTCCCGGGAACACCAGGACGTCACCGGAGCGGAACACGCCCTGGAGCCCGCGCCGGCGCACCGTCACGTCGTACCCGCGGGAGTGCAGGAGCTCCTGCCGGGTCCGGGTGCCGAGCCCGTGCACGACGACGAGCCGCCGAGTCGTGACGACGTACCGCTCGGACATCCAGCGGAACAGCGGCACGGCGCCGCCGAACACCACGAGCACCACGACGAGTCCCGCGACGACGGCGTTCAGCCACGCCAGCTGCGCCTGGAACACCCCGAACCCGAACCCGCCGGCGACCATGACCAGCACGACGAACACCGCCGGGCGCACGAGCCGACGAGCGTGCGGTCGCAGGCGAGCGACGACGCGTTCGGGCGGCGGCTCGGCGGTCATGCCGTCATGCATACCGCAGGTGGGTGACGTCCCCCACGGCGACGCCCCTGGAGTCACCCGCTCGATCCCGGATCGTGATGCGGCCCGCGTCGTCGATGCCGGTGGCGTCGGCCTCCTCCACGGTGCCGTCGGGCAGCTCGAGGCGGATGCGGCGACCGATCGTGCCGCACGCGGCGCGGACGTGGGACCGGACCGACTCGGCGGCGGGACCACCGGCGACCAGGGCGGCCACGGCCTCCAGGACGGCTGCCCGGAAGGCGGACAGGACCGCGTCGGCCAACGCGGGGGCGTCGTCGACCGCGCCCGCCACGAGCAGCGACGTCGACGTCGGGGTCGGCAGGCGGTCGGCGGGGATCGTGAGGTTCACGCCGGCGCCGACCACGATGCTGCCGTCGGAGGCGACCTGGCAGAGGATGCCGCACACCTTGTCGCCCGCGACCTGGACGTCGTTCGGCCACTTGACGGCGACGTCGGCGCCGGCGGGCAGCACCCGTGCGATCGCGTCACGCATGGCGGCGCCGGCGACGAGGGGCAGCCAGCCGCGGTCGTGGTCGGCGAGGTCGACGCGCACGAGCAGGCTCGCGGCCAGCGCCTCGCCCGCCGGTGCGCTCCACGTGCGGTCGAGGCGCCCCCGGCCCGCGGTCTGGTGGAGCGTCGCGACCACGCTACCGTGCTGCTGCTCGGGTGCCACGGCGAGCAGGTCGGCGTTGGTGGAGCCGGTCTCGTCGGGGACGGTGAGGGTCGCGCCCGCCGACCGGACCGCTTCGCTGGTGGCGGGGAACGACGACGACGGGGATGTGGACATGCACGCAAATGTACGGGCAGGAACCGTGGGGGTCCTCCAACCGGCCCCGACGTCGCCGCCGGTAGGGTGAGCGGGTGACTTCAGGAGACACCCCCGATCTCTCGACGACGGCAGGCCGGCTGGCCGACCTCCGCGAGCGGTACCACGAGGCCGTGACCGCTGCGGGCGAGTCCGCGATCGCCAAGCAGCACGCCAAGGGCAAGGGCACCGCGCGCGAACGCATCGAGCAGCTGCTCGACGAGAACTCCTTCGTGGAGTTCGACGAGTTCGTCCGCCACCGCACCACCTCGTTCGGCATGGACGCCAAGCGCCCCTACGGCGACGCGGTCGTCACCGGCGTCGGCACGATCCACGGCCGCAACGTCGCCGTGTACGCGCAGGACTTCACCGTCTTCGGCGGCTCGCTCGGCGAGGTCGCCGGCGAGAAGATCATCAAGGTGATGCAGCACGCGCTGAAGACGGGCGTGCCGATCATCGGCATCCTCGACTCCGGCGGGGCCCGGATCCAGGAGGGCGTGGTCGCGCTCGGCAAGTACGGCGAGATCTTCCGCCTCAACACCCAGGCGTCCGGCGTCATCCCGCAGCTGTCGATCATCATGGGCCCGGCGGCCGGCGGTGCGGTGTACTCCCCCGCCCTCACCGACTTCGTGATCATGGTCGACAAGACCAGCCACATGTTCGTCACCGGCCCCGACGTCATCAAGACCGTCACCGGCGAGGACGTCGGCTTCGAGGAGCTCGGCGGCGCGCAGACCCACAACGCGGTCTCCGGCGTGGCCCACTACCTGGCCGAGGACGAGACCGACGCGCTCGACTACGCCCGCTCGCTCATCGGGTTCCTGCCGGACAACAACCTGTCCGACGCCCCCGCCTACGACGTCGCCCCGGAGCTCGAGACCACCGACGCCGACCACGAGCTCGACCTCGTGATCCCGGACTCGACGAACCAGCCGTACGACGTCACGACGATCATCGAGCACGTCGTCGACGACGGCGAGTTCCTCGAGGTCCAGCCGCTCTTCGCGCCGAACATCCTGATCGGCTTCGGCCGGGTCGAGGGCCGCACCGTCGGCATCATCGCGAACCAGCCGCAGGCCATGGCCGGCACGCTGAACATCGACGCCGGTGAGAAGGCAGCCCGCTTCGTGCGGTTCTGCGACGCGTTCGGCATCCCGATCCTGACCCTGGTGGACGTGCCCGGCTACCTGCCCGGCACCGACCAGGAGTGGACCGGGGTCATCCGCCGCGGCGCGAAGCTCCTGTACGCCTACGCCGAGGCCACCGTCCCGCTCGTCACCGTGATCACGCGCAAGGCCTACGGCGGCGCGTACATCGTGATGGGGTCGAAGCAGCTCGGCGCCGACATCAACCTCGCCTGGCCGACCGCCGAGATCGCCGTCATGGGTGGTCAGGGCGCCGTCAACATCCTGTACCGCGCCGAGATCAAGCGCGCCGAGGAGTCCGGCGAGGACGTCGCAGCGGTCCGCACGAAGCTCGCGAACGAGTACACCTACAACGTCGCGTCGCCGTACCTGGCGGCCGAGCGCGGTGAGCTCGACGGCATCATCCAGCCGCACGCCACCCGCGTCTCGGTCATCAAGGCCCTGCGTGCCCTGCGTGGCAAGCGTGCGACGCTGCCCCCCAAGAAGCACGGGAACATCCCCCTCTGATGGGTGCGCACTGATGGGTCGTCACGCAGCACCGGTCCCCTCGGACGAGCCCGCCTCGGTGGCCGACGTCCGGGTGGTCTCCGGTGAGCCCACCCCCGAGGAGCTCGCAGCGGTCGTCGCCGTGCTGCAGCGCCAGGCCGACGAGGCCGCAGCAGCCGGTCGCGCCGAGGTCGTCGACGAGCCGCGCACCGGGTGGCAGGCCTCGGCCCGCGGCCTGCGTCGCCCGCTCGACCACGGTCCCGGCGCTTGGGGCCGCTCGCTCCGCTGACGGACCTTGACCTCGCTGTACCCCTGGTGTCCCCGACCCGGCGGACGTTGCAGGCTGCACTTCCCGGTCGGTATCCCCTCGCACGGGGGACACGAATCGCCGAAGAGGACCGGAAATGCCGAATTTGTCCCCCATAATGACGACTGACACAGGGGTTGTGGGTTGGCATAGTTACTGGTGTTCGGTGTCCTTCAACGAAGAACATCGCAGGTCGGTGGCCGACTAGGGTACGACGCCACCGCCCGCTGCGAGGCAGGGCGACATTCGGGTTGTCGCTCAGCCTCGGGTCGTGAACGGGCCGGTCGGATACGACCGGCCCGTTCCCCGTTTCCGGGGGCGTTCGCGCGCAACCCTTTCGCGACGCTCCACGCGTCGAACGACTCGTGTGTTGTCGGAATGGTCGCGTCAGCCGTCGGCGCCAGCCCGGCGCGACCACGGTGCGGCCGGGAGGCCCGTGGCGGCGCCGCCCCGTGCCTCCCGGCCGCCACGCCCCGCGTCCACCGCCGCGCGCACCACTTTCGCGACATTCCACGCGTCGATCACCTCGTGGTCCGTCGCAAGATGTGCACGCAGGTGCCAGCTCGAGCGGGCGCAGCGCGCCTCAGGCGGGCTCGTGCCGGGGGATCTCGAGCCAGAGGGCCACGGAGTCGTCCTCGTCGCCGTCGTCGTCCTCCATGCCCGCTCCGAGGGCCGCGGACTCACTCGCGGCCGTGTCGAGCTTGAGCCCGACGACCGTCACCGCGGAGTCGGACCCCTCGCTGACGGTGCGGACGATGACGTTGTCGGCCTCGCGGGCCTGGCGGAGCGCCTCGGCGATGCGGGCGTGGATGCGGCGGACGTCGTCGACCTCGAGCTCGTCGAGACCGCCGTCGTCGTGCAGCTGCACCGTCGCACCCCGGCGGCGCAGGCGCATGACCTCGTCGCGGACGTCCTCGGACAGCAGGGAACGGCCGCGGATCTCGTCACGGATGGCCTGCTCGAGGTGCAGGCACTCGGCCCGGTCCGCGTCGTCGAGGTCACCGCACGAGTCGATGATCCGCTGCAGCATCGGCAGGGCCATCCGCGTGGTCTGGCTCAGGCGGAACTGCCGTTCGAAGACGTGGGCGTCCTGCGCCGCCTGCCAGTCGGCGGTCTCCTGCTCGGCACGGACGAGCTCGCGGGTGTTGCGGATGGCACGGTTCATGGCGATGGCGAACACCGTCGCGATCGCCACCCAGGCCACGCTGCCGAGCACCCCGAGTGCGCCCAGCGCATCGAGACCGGCCCAGGCGACCGTGTACACGGCGAGGAACAGGACCCCTGCCCAGGCGAACGGGCCGCGTCCCCGCACGACGAGCACGACCATCAGGGTGCCGACGGCGGCGATCCACCACGTGGCGGGCCCCGGCGGCCTCGACAGGTCGACGACGGGTGCCGCGACCAGCGGCATCACGATCGCGGTGGCGAGCGAGAAGCACGCCGTCCAGACCGGCAGGACCTTGCCGGGCACGAACAGCGCGGTGCCGGTGGCCGCGGCGTAGAGGACCATGCAGGCGATCACGGGGCCGACGTCCTGCACGCGCTGCAGCGACGCGACGGCGAGGACCAGGTGGTAGAGGGAGAACAGCGACGCCAGGCCGAGCGCGATGCTCGCGGGCAGGGAGACCTTCACGCTGCGGCTCCCGTCGTCGTGGGCGTCACGGGCGACCAGGTCAGTTCGATGCGCGTGCCCTCACCCGAGGCGGTGTGCACCTCGGCTCGGCCGTCGACGGCGGCGACGCGCTCGATGATCGACCGCCGCACCCCGAGTCGTTCGGACGGGATCGTCGCGACGTCGAAGCCGCGACCGTCGTCACCGACCTCGATGTGCACACCGTCGTCGTGCTGCTCGACGCGGACCCACCGGGCGACGTCGGGCCCACCGGCGTGCTGGACGCTGTTGACGGCCGCCTGCAGTGCTGCTGACGCGAGGGCGTCGGCGACCGACGCCGGCAGTCGGACCGAGCCGGTCGGCGCCGGGACGAGCCGGACGGGTGCCGCGAGGGCACCGATCGCCTCGCCGATGCGGGCGCGGAGGTCGGCGAGCGAGACCGGGGTGTCGTCGTCCGGGCCGTCGGCTGCCGCGGCCTCGAGGTGGTCGATGGCGTTCCGCGCCATGCGGGCGGCGAGGGTCTTCGCCTCGAGCGTGTCGGCCCGCGCGGCGGAGAGCAGGGTCGTCAGCACGCTGTCGTGCACGATCGCGTCGACCTGCACGCGCTCCACCTCGACCGCGTGCTCGCGGATGGCGTGCGAGTACCGGCGGACCGCGGTCGACTGCGCCGTGTCGACCGACGAAGCGGCACGGCGGAGGACCACGGCGATGACGAGCACCGCACCGCTGAGCAGCGCCGTGTACACGCCGTCGAGCAGCGCACGGACGAGCCCGGCGTCGCCGCCGACCGGGGTGAGCCGGAGGACGACGTAGACCGCCGGAACGAGTGCGGTGTAGATCGTCGCCCGCCAGGTGGCGAAGCCCATGGCCGCCGCGGTCGAGCCGACGGTGCAGAACCACCACGGCCACGGCTGCTGCGTCGACGGGATCGGGTCCTGCACCGTGAGCGGCCACGTGGTCAACGCGACCAGGAAGAGCAGGGCGCACAGGATCTGCGCGAACTGCGCCACCCGCGGCACGAACGCCGAGACCCCGACGAGGACGAACGACGCCCCGAGCGCGATCGCGACGACCGGGCCCCAGAACGGGTCGAGGTAGGGCAACTGGGCGAGGACCGCCGGGGTGTCGACGACGCCGAGGCCGACCGCGGTCATCGCCAGCAGGATCGCGAAGGCACGCTCCACCGACGCCTGCGTGATCGACGCGCGGACGCTGCGTGACGGATCGGCACCGAAGGGCGCTCCGTCCCCGAAGCCGACCGGGTCGCCAGCAGGCGCACGGCTCGAGCCTGCTGCGACGCGGCCGAACCGCCGACCGGTCCCCCGACCGGTCCCCGGGACGCTCCCCCGACCGGTCCCCCGGCGCGACGCCGGCTCAGCCGCGCTCGCCATCGTGTTCAGCGACCGTCACCGTCGGGGTCGATGCCCGAGTCGAGCCCGGGGAGGATGCCGTCCTCGACCGCCCGTCGCAGCAGGTCGACCTTCGTCGGGGCCGGGCGACCGACCTCGACGTACTTCACGCGGATGCGGTCGAGGTACTCACGAGCCGTGGAGTACCCGATGCCGAGTTGCTGCGCCGCCAGCTTGAGCGGCAGGCCCGAGGCGTACAGGTGCAGGATCTCGCGCTCGCGCCGGCCGAGCTGGGCCTTCGCGAAGTCGCGGTCGGCGTCGATGGCGCTCGCCCACTCGAGGTTGTTCAGCACGTCACCACGCGCGACGGTGGCGACCGCTGCCATCACCGTCTTCGTGGCGGACGACTTCGGGATGACACCGGCAGCCCCTGCTGCGAGTGCCTCACGGACGTTGGCGACGCGGTCCGCGATGGAGTGCACGAGCACGGCGGAGCCGGTCCCCTGCACGCCCTTGACGTTCTCGGTCACGGTCGAGCCGTCTCCGAGGGACAGGTCGAGGACGACGACGTCGACCTCGCGCCCGTCGAGGTTCTGGACGTACTCGGGCACGCTCGCGGCGGTGAGCACCACCTCGAAGC
This sequence comes from Curtobacterium sp. 18060, assembly GCF_902706105.1. Lineage (NCBI taxonomy): Bacteria > Bacillati > Actinomycetota > Actinomycetes > Micrococcales > Microbacteriaceae > Curtobacterium > Curtobacterium sp. 18060. The sequence goes on from NZ_CACSJV010000016.1 coordinate 9,524, forward strand.
CCTCGTTCTGGCACGCCGCCTGGATCCCGAGTCGCACGGACTCGTGGTCGTCCACGATCGCGACCCGGACCGGCCTGGTGGCCGTGCCCGACGTCTCGGCTGCGGTTGTCGTTCCTGCTCCCACTGTGGCCTCTCGTTCCGATGTGCGTCCCCGGCCCCTGAAACCGGATCGCCATCAGCGCCCAGGATACCCAGGCTGGACTCAGGTCCGGGGAAACCGGACGCGCCACGCGGACGAAACCGCCCGGTTGCCCGTCAGCGCGCGGGTGTCAGGCGCGCCACGGCCTCCATGTGGTGGGTGTGCGGGAACAGGTCGAACGCCCGCAGCGCCTCGAGCTTGTACCCCAGGTCGGCGAACGTCGCGACGTCGCGGGCGAGCGCGACCGGGTCGCAGGCGACGTAGACGACCTGCGACGGGTGCAGGGCCGCGATCTGCTCGACGACCTGACGACCGGCACCGGCACGCGGCGGGTCGAGGACGATCGTGCCGGCGCGGAACCGGTCCTGCTCGGCGCGCGAGGCGTTCGCCACCGTGTTCGCGAGCCAGCGGTCGACCCGCCCGGTCTCGGCGCGCGCACCGAGCCACTCGGCGAGGTTCTCCTGCGCGTGCTCGGTCGCGCGCGCGGCGCTCTCGACGCTCGTGAGGCGCGCCTTCGGGCCGACGAGGTCGCCGAGCGCGGCGGCGAGCAGGCCGACACCGCCGTACAGGTCCAGGTGGGTGCCCTCGGGGTCGAGCCGGTCGCGGTCGACCAGGTCCTGCACGGCCTCGGTGAGCACGGACGCCGCGGCACGGTGCACCTGCCAGAAGCCGTTGTCGTCCACCTCGAAGGTGCGCTCCCCCACGACCTCGGTCACCACGGTGGGCTTCTGCTCGTCGATGACGAGGCGCGCGCCCTCGGAGCCACTCGGTGCCAGCACGTCGATGACCGACGACCCGGGCATCACGCCACGGCCGAGCGGCGCGCTCTGCTGCACGGCGTCGTTCGCGAGCGGCAGGCTGGTGACGGGGATGACCGAGTGCGAGCGTGCGGCGAACGGGCCGGCGGTGCCGTGCTCGTCGACGTGCAGCCGGACCCGGGTGCGCCAGCCGAGGCCGTTCGCGGCGTCGTCACCGGGTGCGGCCTCGACGACGACGTCCGTGCCGAGCACCGACGCCAGGTCGGTGTGCGCGAACCGCGAGAACGAGTCGACGAGCACGTCGTGCTTCAGCGTGCGCTGGTGCGCGAGGGCGATGTGGCCGAACTCGGCACCGCCCGGGCGCGTCTCGGGGTCGCGGTCGAGCGCGGCCTCGGCCCAGACGTGGTCGACGCGGTGCTCGCTCGGGGTGACGACACTGACGGTGTCGGCGCGCCAGAACGACTTCTTCCGGTCCTCGGTCACCCGGGCGACGACGCGCTCCCCGGGGATCGCGTCGGAGACGAAGACCACCCGGCCTTCGTGTCGTGCCACCGAGATGCCGCCGTGGGCGATCCCGGTGACGTCGAGTTCGAGCAGCGTTCCGACGGATTCACCCATGGTTCGATGGTCCCATGCGTCTGTACCTCGCGAGTACATCCCCCGCCCGCCGAGCACTCCTCGCCCAGTCCGGGATCGAGCCCGTGCTCGTGTCGCCCGGGGTCGACGAGGACGCCGCGGCGTCCGCTGCCGCCGCCTCGCTCGGCCGTGACCTGACCGGCCCGGAGCTCGTGTCGCTGCTGGCCGTCGCCAAGGCGTCGGCCGTCGCGGACGCCGACGTCGCCGGGTCGCCGGTCGACGGCTTCGTGTTCGGCGGCGACTCCGCCTTCGAGGTCGACGGGCGCCTGTACGGCAAGCCGCACGACCCGTCGGTGGCCCGGGAGCGCTGGCGGCAGATGCTCGCCGCCGGCGGCGGGACGCTGTGGAGTGGACACTGCGTGATCGACCGACGACGCGACGACCGGCGCCGCGACCTGGACCCGACCACGGGACGGACGGGAGGCCCGGATGCGGCCCGCCCCGTGCCTCCCGTCCGCAGCCTGGTGACGTCTCCTGCCGGCGTGCCGGAGCTGGGGGACGTCGCGCCCGGTGGGTCGGCCCTGGCCGCCGGCGGCGACCGCGTGGTCGCCGTGGACAGCGCCGTGCTGACGTTCGCCGACGACCTGTCCGCCGAGGAGATCGACGCGTACGTGGCGACGGGCGAGCCGCTCGAGGTCGCGGGGGCGTTCACCATCGACGGGCGGGCGGCGGCGTACATCTCGCGCATCGACGGGGCGCCGTCGGCGGTGGTCGGGCTGTCCCTGCCGGTACTGCGGTCGATGCTCCTCCGCGGCTTCGGCGTCCGCTGGCACGAGTTCTGGTCACTGTAGACATCCGCACTTGTTCGGCCCGGTTCTTTGTGGGTGCCAGTCAATTCGTGCTCCCGTTGCACGAATACGCTGATGTCTCATGCCCCGTATCAGCAAGGTCCTCATCGCGAACCGCGGCGAGATCGCCGTCCGCATCATCCGCGCGGCCCGCGACGCAGGCAAGGCATCGGTCGCCGTCTACGCCGACCAGGACCGTGACGCCCTGCACGCCCGCCTCGCCGACGAGGCCTACGCGCTGAACGGCACCACGAGCGCCGACACCTACCTCGTCATCGACAAGATCATCTCGGTCGCCCGACGGTCCGGCGCGGACGCCGTGCACCCGGGCTACGGGTTCCTTGCCGAGAACGCCGACTTCGCCCGTGCCGTCATCGACGCCCGACTGACCTGGATCGGCCCGTCGCCCGACTCGATCGAGCGCCTCGGTGACAAGGTCTCCGCGCGCCACGTGGCCGAGAAGGTCGGCGCGCCGCTCGCCCCCGGCACCATCGAGCCCGTCAAGGACGCCTCCGAGGTCATCGCGTTCGCCGACGAGGTCGGCCTGCCGGTCGCCATCAAGGCGGCCTTCGGCGGCGGTGGCCGTGGCCTGAAGGTCGCACGGACGCGCGACGAGGTCGCCTCGCAGTTCGAGTCGGCGACGCGTGAAGCCATCGCGGCGTTCGGTCGGGGCGAGTGCTTCGTCGAGAAGTACCTCGACAAGCCGCGCCACGTCGAGACCCAGTGCCTGGCGGACGAGCACGGCAACGTCGTCGTCGTGTCGACGCGTGACTGCTCGCTGCAGCGCCGGCACCAGAAGCTCGTCGAGGAAGCACCCGCGCCCTACCTGACGGACGCGCAGCAGGAGCGCCTGTACGAGTCGTCGAAGGCGATCCTGCGCGAGGTCGGCTACGTCGGTGCCGGCACGTGCGAGTTCCTGATCGGCGCCGACGGCACGGTGTCGTTCCTCGAGGTCAACACCCGCCTGCAGGTCGAGCACTGCGTGTCCGAAGAGGTCACCGGCATCGACCTGGTGCGCGAGCAGTTCCGCATCGCCGAGGGCGGCGTGCTCGACTACTCCGACCCGACGCCCCGCGGGCACTCGTTCGAGTTCCGCATCAACGGCGAGGACCCGGGCCGCAACTTCTTCCCCGCGCCCGGCCCCGTGCACGCCTTCAACGCGCCGTCGGGCCCCGGCGTCCGCGTCGACTCGGGAGTCGTGAGCGGCGACGTCGTGTCCGGTTCGTTCGACTCCATGCTCGCGAAGCTCATCGTCACCGGTGCCACCCGCGCCGAGGCGTTGGAACGCTCGCGTCGTGCACTGGCCGAGTTCGAGGTCACCGGCCTGCCGACCGTGCTGCCCTTCCACCGTGCGGTCGTGTCGGACCCGGCGTTCGCGACGGACGACTCCTCGCCGTTCTCCGTGTACACGCAGTGGATCGAGACCGACTTCGTCAACGAGATCCCGGCGTGGAGCGGTTCTCCTGAAGAACTGCCGGCACCGGCTTCGCGCGACTCGGTCGTCGTCGAGGTGCAGGGCAAGCGCATCGAGGTCACCATGCCGTCGATCGTCGGTGGCGGTGCCGCCGCCGGTGTCGCCGGTCGTCGTCCGGCCGGTCCCTCCGCTCCCCCGAAGCGCCGCTCGTCGGCGGTCAAGGGCGGCATCGCGAAGTCCGGCGGGTCCGTCGCGTCGCCGATGCAGGCGACCGTCGTGAAGCTCGCGGTCGCCGAGGGTGACACCGTGGTGAAGGGCGACCTGCTCGTCGTGCTCGAGGCCATGAAGATGGAGCAGCCCGTGCAGGCCCACAAGGACGGCGTCGTCACCGGGCTGAACGCCCCGGTCGGCCAGACGGTCTCCTCCGGTCACGTGCTGCTCGAGCTGGCGTAGGCGCGAGCGGAGTCGCGGGCCGTCGCGGGCCGTCGGCTCGGGTTGCGCCCCGCTGCGGTCATCGCGCCCCGACTCTTCGGGGCGCGATGACCGTCAGAGGGCGCGGCTCGCAGCATGACGCCAGGCAGTACCCCAGTTCGGACCGAGCGGCACCCCGGCGTCGTGCAGGATCCGTGGGAGCTGCCCCGCGGGCATCGCGTCCGACCACATCACCCGTGCGAAGCCGTTGACCCCACGGCGGCGGCGGAGACGGTCCTCACGGCGCTTCTCGTCGACCAGGGCGTCTGCCGCTGTGCGTCCTCGCCGCGGGTCGTCGTACTTCACCCGGCCGTCGAACTCGACGATCACCCCGGCTTCCGCGAACCACAGGTCCACCCGGTCGTGCAGCAGGCCGTCGTGCCGGAACTCCTGCTGCAGTACCGGGTCCGGTGCGCCGAGCACGTGCGCACCCCACCGTGTGATGCTCTCCCCCGGTGACTCGGCGAGCGGATCCGCGTACTCGACCAGTTCCCGTGCGCGTCGATGCCCGCGAGCACAGCGACTGCCGAGCGCTTCGAGGATCGTCGCCCGCTCGACGCCGCGCCGCAGGACCGCGTCGAGCACGACGATGGCACGCCACGGGTGTTCGCGAAGGGCGACGTCGACCGCGGTTTCGGTCAACGTCGTGACGGGTACACCGTCGACCTCGACGGAGGACGGTCGCCTGCCGGCGCTGCCGATGCGCTGGATGCTCCGCTTGACCTGGCCCCGGTCCCGGGACGGGTCGGTCACGGTGACACGCTCGCCGAACGCCCCGATCCACGGCAGTCCGAGCATGGCGACCGCTGACCGGTGCGACACCACGACGGAGCCCGTCCCGCCGGCGAGCACACTCCGCACGAGCACACTCCGCACGAGCATGCGATGTCGTTCGCGTTCCGTCATCGACGCCCACTCGCCCGACCCGATGTACGTGCCACGGTGCACCCGGACGAGGGCGCCGGCATCCGCTGCGCGACGGATCGCCGACGCACGACCGGGGTCCTGCGCGAGGCCGACGGTCGAGATGGGTTCGTGTTCCATGCTCCGATGATCGCGACGCACGGTCCGTCGCGAGCGGGGTCTGCGCGATCTGTGGACAGGCCACGGGGCAGCGCACCCGCTTGCAGGCATCGCGCCCCGAAGAGTCGGGGCGCGATGCCCGCAGCGGGGCGCAACACGAACGAGCGCTACCGGGGCGCGACGCGAACGAGGGGGGCGGCGGGCGGCGGCGCTACGAGACCAAGGGGCGGACGGACTCCGCGAGGGCGTCGACGAGGCGCTGGGCCTCGGCGGGGGTCTCGGCGACGGTGTCGATGTAGACCTTGACCTTGGGCTCGGTGCCGCTCGGTCGGACGATCACGCGCGCGTCACCGGTCAGGTCGTAGCGCAGGATGTCGGACGGCGGGAAGCCCTCCACCCCGTCGACGTAGTCCGTCACGGTGCGGACGTCCAGGCCGCCGAGCGACGACGGCGGCGCGGACCGCAGCGACGCCATGATCTCGCCGATGCGGGACAGATCGTCCACGCGGGTCGCGACCTGCCCGGACGCGAACGCCCCGAACTCGGCGGCGAAGGCGTCGAGCTGCCCGGCGATCGACGATCCGGCAGCGGCGAGGTCCGACGCCAACGACAGCAGCGACAGTGCCGCCGAGATGCCGTCCTTGTCGCGCACGACCGACGGGTCCACCAGGTAGCCGAGGGCTTCTTCGTACCCGAAGAGCAGCCCGGGGACCCGCGAGACCCACTTGAAGCCGGTCAGGGTGTCGCGGTACTCCAGGCCGTGGCGGGCGGCGACGCGGGCCAGCGCCGGCGACGAGACGATCGACGCCGCGAGGGTGCCCGTGGCGCCGGTCTCCGACGCACGGACGGCAGCCTGCCACCCGAGCAGCCACCCGACCTCGTTGCCGGACAGGCGGCGGTAGGTCGGGTCCCCGGAGTCGGAGACCGCGGGGATCGCGAGCGCGAGCCGGTCGGCGTCGGGGTCGTTCGCGATGACGAGGTCAGCGCCGACGGCGAGCCCGCGGGCGATCGCCAGGTCCATCGCGCCGGGCTCTTCGGGGTTCGGGAACGACACGGTCGGGAACGCTCCGTCCGGCTCGATCTGCTCCGGCACGACCGCGGGCGATGCGAACCCGGCGGCGGCGAACACCGCGCGTGCGGTCTCCCACCCGACACCGTGCATCGCCGTGTAGACGACCTTCGGCTGCTCCTGCGGCGCCAGGGTCGGGGCCGGCACGATGGCGGCCGTCGCGGCCACGTAGGCGTCGAGCAGCGCCGACGACGCGACGGTGTAGTCGGTGCCCCGGGGCAGGTCCGTGATCGACCCGGCAGCGACGGCTTCGATGGCCGCAGCGATCGAGCCGTCGACCGGCGGCACGATCTGCGACCCGTCGTCGTCCTGTCCGAGGTAGACCTTGTACCCGTTGTCGCGGGGCGGGTTGTGGCTCGCGGTGACCATCACCCCGGCGCCGACGTCGAGGTGCCGCACGGCGAACGCGAGCACCGGCGTGGGCAGGGCGACCGGCAGCAGCGTGACCTCGAGCCCGAGGCCACGCATGACCTCGGCGGAGTCGCGCGCGAAGACGTCGGAGTTCACCCGGCCGTCGTAGCCGATCACGACGCTGCGCGACCGGCCCGTGTCGATCAGGAAGCGTGCGAGACCGGCAGCGGCCTGCGACACGACGACCCGGTTCATGCGGAGCGGGCCGTAGCCGAGCTCGGCGCGGAGTCCGGCAGTACCGAACTGCAGCCGGCCGCCGAACCGCGCGGCCAGGGCCTGCACAGCCGGACCGGAGCCGTCGGACGCGGCGTCGATCGCGGCGGTCAGCTCGTCGCGGGTCTGCGGATCCGGGTCCTGCGCGAGCCAGGACCGAGCGGTCCCGAGCACGTGGTCGAGGTCGATCTTCACGACGCCGGCTGCCCGAGGGCGGTCACCACGCGGGCGAGCAGGTCCGCGATCACGGGCTCGGCCTGCTTGCCGGCCTCGAGCACCTCGGTGTGCGACAGCGGCGTCTTCTGGATGCCGGCGGCGAGGTTCGTGATGAGGGAGAACCCGAGGACCTCCATGCCGGCCTGTCGGGCGGCGATGGCCTCGAGCGCGGTGGACATGCCGACGATGTGGCCGCCGATGGCCTTGGCCATCTGGACCTCTGCCGGGGTCTCGTAGTGCGGGCCGCGGAACTGCGTGTAGACGCCCTCGTCCAGGGACGGGTCGACCGACCGCGCCACGGCACGCAGCCGGGACGAGTACAGGTCGGTGAGGTCGATGAACGTCGCGCCCTCGAGCGGGCTGTCGGCGGTCAGGTTGATGTGGTCGCTGATGAGCACGGGCGTGCCGGGCGTCCAGTGCTCTTTGATGCCACCGGCACCGTTCGTCAGCACCATGACCGTGGCACCCGTGGCCGCGGCGGTGCGGACGCTGTGCACGACCCGGCGGACACCGTGGCCCTCGTAGTAGTGCGTGCGTGCGCCGATGACCAGCGCGTGGCGGCCGTCGGCGAGGCGGATCGACCGGATGGTGCCGGAGTGTCCGGGCACGGCCGAGGCGCTGAACCCGGGGACCTGGTCCGCCGGGATCTCGGACACGGTCTCACCGATGATGTCGGCGGCCTTGCCCCAGCCCGAGCCGAGGGTCAGGGCGATGTCGTGCCGCTCGATGCCGGACTTCGCGGCGATGACGGCGGCGGCGTCCCGCGCGACCTCGAACGGGTCGGCAGCGGGGTCGTTCAGCGGGTTCTCGGTGCTCATGCCCCAACTCTAAAGGGCAGACGCCCGCCCCAGCGGCCGCCGCCGCACCCGCCGCAGCGGCCGCCGCCGCACCCGCCTCAGTGCTCGCCGAGCGCCCGGTCCACCGCCGCCGTGATCTCGCCCTGGTCGAAGTGGTTCCGGATCACGATGACCTCGGCGTAGGTGTCACCGATCGCCTCGACGAACTCCTGGCTGGTGAGGATCACGTTGGCGTCGTCGGACACGTCGCGCACGGAGGCCACGTCGGCCGCGACGACCGATGCTTGCAGGCCGAGGGCGGACAACGCCTTCTCGGCGTTCACCTTGAGGATGCCGCTCGAGCCGATGCCCGCGCCGCAGATGGTCACGATCTTCACGCGGACACCCCCATGATCGTGCGGACCTCGTCCGCCGTCGTCGCGTCGGCGATCCGCCCCGTGACGGCCTGGTCGTTGAACAGGTTCGCGATCTCGCCGATGGACTCGAGGTGCGTGCCGACCCCGGCGACCGCGAGCCCCAGGACCACGCGGACCGGGTCGTTGTGCGGGTGGCCGAACGCGACCGGTGTCTCGAGGGTCACGACGGCGAGCCCGTCGCGCAGGACTGCGCCGCCTGGTCGGGCGTGGGCGAACGCCAGGCCCGGGGAGATCACGATGTACGGCCCGTGTTCCTCGACCATGCCGATCATGGCGTCCGTGTACTCGTCGGTCGTGGCTCCGGACGCGACGAGCGCGCCGCCGGCCAGGCGCATCGCGTCACGCCAGGTGGGCGCGGTGGCCCCGAGGAGCACGGCGGCGTCCGGCAGCGGCGGCAGTCCCATGCGTCAGGCCTCCGAGTACCCGGAGGTGATGGTCGCGATGATCTCCTCGCGGTCCTCGAGCGGCAGGAAGGAGCCGAGCGCCGCGTTGATCTGGAACGCCGCCAGGTCGTCGAGGTCGTAGCCGAACGTGCCGGCGAGCAGCGCGAGCTCCTTCGACAGCGACGTCCCGCTCATCAGGCGGTTGTCGGTGTTCACCGTGACCCGGAAGCCGAGCTGGTAGAGCACGTCGAAGGGGTGGTCGGCGAGGTCGTCGCCCCAGGCCGCGATCGCACCGGTCTGCAGGTTGGAGGACGGCGAGACCTCGAGCGGGATCTCGCGGTCGCGGACCCACGACGCGACCTCGCCGAGGGAGGCCAGCGTCGAGCCGTCGCCGGCGTCGGAGAGGGTGACGTCCTCGAAGATCCGGACGCCGTGCCCGAGGCGCAGCGCGCGGCCGTCGACGAGCGCAGACCGGATCGAGGCGAGTCCGTCGGCTTCGCCCGCGTGCACGGTGACGGGGAACAGTTCGGACGCCAGGTAGTCGAACGCGGCGCGGTGGTTCGAAGCGGGGAACCCGGCCTCGGCACCGGCGATGTCGAAGCCGACGACCCCGTTGTCGCGGTGCCGGACGGCGAGCTCGGCGACCTCGAGCGAGCGGTCGGCGTGGCGCATCGCGGTGACGAGCTGGCCGACCCGGATGCTGCCGCCGGCGGCGTCGACCGCTTCCTCGATGCCGGCCTGCACGGCCTCGACCGTCTCGTCGAGCGTCAGCCCGCCCTGCAGGTGCTGTTCCGGGGCCCAACGGACCTCGCCGTAGACGACGCCGTCGGCGACCAGGTCCTCGACGAACTCCTTCGCGACGCGGTGCAGCTGCGGAGCCGTCTGCATGACCGAGATGGTGACGTCGAACGTCTTCAGGTACTCGACGAGCGAGCCCGAGTTCGACTGGTCGGCGAACCACTGCCCGAGCTCGGACGGGTCGGTGGTCGGCAGCGTGACGCCCGCGGCACCGGCAAGCTCGACGATCGTCGCGGGGCGCAGGCCGCCGTCGAGGTGGTCGTGCAGCGAGACCTTCGGCAGGTCGTTGATGACCGCTCCGGCGTCGGGCAGGCGGTAGGTCGGGGCGTCGGCGCTCATGCGACCAGGCTATCGGTGGTCAGCGACCGCGCGCAGGCACCTGTGCACAACAGACCCCTGCACAGACTGGCGCATCCCACTCAACGGGATCGCGAAGCGATCCGTGGGATGCGCGGGCGAGCCTGCGAGCCCGGTCCACACGTGTGCGGAGAGCCTCCAGTCGGTCGGACGGTCGCGTTCAGCCCGCGATGCGCTCCCGCACGATCGGCCCGCGGGCCGCCACGGCAGCGTCGGACGAGCCGATCGACCACGCACCCTCGAGCGACTCGAGCGCCCGCGGGATCCGCGAGGCGTCATCGGTGTGCAGCGTCCAGAGCGGCTGCCCCTCGGTCACGGTGTCACCGGGCTTGACGTGCAGCTCGATGCCCGCCCCGGCCTGCACCGGGTCCTGCGCGCGGGCACGACCGGCACCGAGGCGCCAGGCCGAGACGCCGAACGGCAGGGCGTCCTGCTGCGCCAGCACGCCGGACGTTGGCGCCGTGACGACGTGCTGCTCGCGGGCGACCGGCAACGCGGCGGAGGGGTCCCCACCCTGCGCGGAGATCATCCGGCGCCAGGTGTCCATCGCGCGACCGTCGGCCAGCGCCGCGGCGGGATCGGCGTCCGGCAGTCCAGCCAGCGTGAGCATCTCCGAGGCCAGGGCGACGGTCAGCTCCACGACGTCCGACGGCCCCCCGCCCTCGAGGACCGAAACCGACTCCCGCACCTCGAGCGCGTTGCCGATCGTCAGCCCGAGCGGGACCTCCATGTCGGTCAGCAGCGCCGAGGTCTTCACCCCGGCGTCGTTCCCGAGGTCGACCATCGTCTGCGCGAGCTCGCGCGACGCCTCGTACGTCGGCATGAACGCACCGGAGCCGAACTTCACGTCGAGCACGAGCGCACCGGTGCCCTCGGCGATCTTCTTCGACATGATGCTCGACGCGATGAGCGGGATGCACTCGACGGTGCCGGTGATGTCGCGCAGGGCGTACAGCTTCTTGTCGGCAGGTGCGAGACCCGAGCCGGCGGCGCAGATGACCGCACCGACGTCGGACAGGATCTCCATCATCCGGTCGTTCGACAGCGCAGCCTGCCACCCGGGGATCGACTCGAGCTTGTCGAGCGTCCCGCCGGTGTGGCCGAGGCCACGGCCGGACAGCTGCGGCACCGCGACGCCGAACGACGCCACCAGCGGTGCGAGCGGCAGCGTGATCTTGTCGCCGACCCCACCGGTGGAGTGCTTGTCGACGGTCGTCTTGCCGAGCGACCCGAACGACATCCGCTCCCCGGACGCGATCATCGCGAGCGTGAGGTCCTTGACCTCGCGCCGCTCCATCCCGTTCAGGAAGATCGCCATCGCCATGGCGGCCATCTGCGGGTCCTCGACGTAGCCGCGCGTGTACGCGTCGACGAGCCAGTCGACCTCGGCGGTGCTCAGGGCGCCGCCGGATCGCTTCGTGCGGATGAGGTCGACGGTGTCGAACGGCTCGACGGCCATGGGGATCAGTGCTCCTGCTGGTAGGTGGCGAGGGTGCGCGGCCCGAACGCGTCGGGCAGGACCTCGTCGATGGTGCGGATGCCCGAGACCGTCTCGAGGAGCATGCCCTCGGTCGAGTGCTCGAACAGCAGCTGGCGGCAGCGGCCGCACGGCATCAGGGTCGCCCCGTCGCCGTCGACGCACGTGAACGCGACGAGCTTGCCGCCACCGGTCATGTGCAGCTGCGACACGAGCGAGCACTCCGCGCAGAGCGTCACCCCGTAGCTCGCGTTCTCGACGTTGCAGCCGGAGACGATCCGGCCGTCGTCGGTGAGCGCCGCGGCGCCCACCGGGAACGACGAGTACGGCGCGTAGGCGCGCCGCATCGCGGCCGTGGCGGCGTCCCGGAGAGCGCCCCAGTCCACGTCGTCGACCGGGAGGCCCGTGGCTGCGTCCGCCCCGTCGGCGGCGGTGTCGCCGCCTCCCGCGCGCAGGGCCGTGGCCGGGTCCGTCCAGGCGATCGCGTCGGTGGACGCGGCCGTGCCGTCGTCCGCAGCGTGCGTGTCGGTCATGTGCCGTGCCTCCTGGCCGTCAGCTCTTGATGTACGGCTTGCCGGACGCGGCGGGACCGCGCGACTGCCCGACCAGGCCGGCCACCGCGAAGATCGTCACCACGTACGGCAGCATCAGCAGGAACTCGCTCGGCACGGGCGAGTCGATCGCCCCGAGCGTGTTCTGCAGGTTCGACGCGAAGCCGAACAGCAGCGCCGCCAGCGTGGCCTTGATCGGGTCCCAGCGGCCGAAGATGACGGCGGCCAGGGCGATGTAGCCGGCGCCCGCGGTCATGTCCTTCGTGAACGGCCCGACCGCATCGAGCGTGAAGTACGCGCCACCGAGGCCGGCGATCGCGCCGGCGAGCGACACGTTCCAGAACCGGGTGCTCGTGACGTTGATGCCCACCGTGTCGGCCGCCTGCGGGTGCTCGCCGACCGCGCGGAGGCGCAGGCCCCAGCGGGTCTTGAACAGGCCGAAGGTGACGACCGCGACGGCCACGTACGCCAGGTAGACGATGACGCTCTGCTCGAAGAACACCGGACCGATGACCGGGATCTGGTGGAGCAGCGGGATCTCGAACTTCGGGAACCGGACGCCGACGTTGAGCGTGGTCTCGTTCGGGGACAGCACCTGCGAGTACAGGAAGCCGGTCAGCCCCGAGATGAGGGCGTTGATGACGACGCCGACGATGACCTGGTCGACGAGGTACTTGATGCTGAACGCGGCCAGGATGAACGAGACGAGCACACCGGCGACGAGCGCGCCGACGAGCCCGACCCACGCGGAGCCCGTGAGCGACGCGATGAGCGCCGAGGTGAACGCACCCGCGAGGAACTGGCCCTCGATGGCGATGTTGACCACGCCGACCCGCTCGGAGATGACGCCGCCGAGGGCACCGAAGACGAGCGGGACGCTCAGCCCGAGTGCTCCGACCAGCAGGCCGGGCAGCGGGATCGTGGCGCCGGCCGCTGCCCACGTCAGGAAGCCGACGACGAAGACGATCGCGAAGACCGACGTGACCCAGAGCGGGACGTGCCGGTACGCGCGGACCTCGACGAAGGCGTAGACCGTGGCGATCGCGAGGAGCACGACGACGACGTAGCCGGTCGGTGCCGCCGACAGCGGGACGTTCGGCAGCGCGACGAAGTCGCCGGCGTTCGCGAGCCGGAAGGTGGTCGTGCCGACGCGGCTGAGCAGGACGAAGAACACGACCGCGAGCAGCGTGAACACGGCGTACCCGATCGGGAGCTTCCAGCTGCGGGTCGTCTCGACCGGACGGTCGGACAGGGGCGACGCGGGCGCCGCGGTGGGGCTGAGGGTGCTCACGCGGCGACCGCCTTCTTGCTGTTCTTGCTCGTCTTCGTGCGCTGGCGGGCTCCCGGCTGCGGGATCCGGAAGATCGCGCGGACGAGCGGCGGCGCCGCGATGAACAGGACGATGAGGGCCTGGATGACACCGACGATGTCGATCGGGATGCCGTTGGCGGCCTGCATGGCGTAGCCACCGTTCTTCAGCACGCCGAACAGGATCGCGGCCCAGAACACGCCCCACGGCTTCGAGCGACCGAGCAGCGCGACGGTGATCGCGTCGAAGCCGATGCCGGCGTCGATGCCCGAGGTGAAGCCCGTCGTGACCGCACCCTGCACCTGGTAGGCACCGGCGATGCCGACGAGGGCACCGGAGATGACCATGACCCAGATCGTCAGTGCCGGCACGCTCATGCCGGCGACGCGGGCGGCGCGGGGGTTCTCACCGATGGTGCGGAACCGGAAGCCGAGCGACGACTTGTTGACGAGCCACCAGACCACGACGACCGCGATGATCGCGACGATGAAGCCGAGGTCCACGCCGTACCGCACGCCGAACAGCTGCGGCAGGAGGGCGCTGTCCTTCGTTGCCGGGGAGATCGGGTTGCTGCTGCCCGGAGCCTGGAGCAGACCGGGGGTCCGGAGCAGGTAGCTGACCAGGTAGAGCGCGACGTAGTTGAGCATGATCGTGACGACCACCTCGTTCGCACCCGTCCGGGCCTTGAGCACCCCGACGATGCCGCCCCAGACCGCACCGCCGACGATGCCGGCGACGATCGTGAGCGGGATGTGGATCGCGGCAGGGCCGTCGAACGAGAACCCGACCCAGCCGGCGGCCGCGGCCCCCATCAGGATCTGGCCCTGGCCGCCGATGTTGAACAGCCCGGCGCGGAAGGACAACGCGATCCCGAGGCCGGCGACGACGAGCGGCACCGCGTAGTCGATCGACCGGGTGAGCGGGGCGATCGCCTGCTGGAAGCTGGTGGCGCCGAAGTTGACCACCGAGCCCTGGAACAGCGAGGCGTAGGCGCCGCCGACCGCGGTGCCGATGGCCTGGAGCATGTCGGCGGGACGGGCGAAGAAGTAGCCGGCCGTGGCGCGGACGTTCTCGTCGGTCAGGGCGATGAGGATGCCGCAGGCGACGAGGGCGAGGACGACCGCGAGGACCGTGACGAGCACGGAGCCGTTCAGGATGCTCTGCATCGCGGCGTGCCAGCGGTCGGTGCCGGGGGCGCCGTTGCGGCGCTCGGTGTCGTCCGCCGAGTCCGTCATCAGGTGCGGGGTCTCCGGGGCCTCCTGCAGACGGTCGTCGGTGAGCGGCTGCTGCGTGTTGTCTGGGTCCTGCGCGGTCATGCGGCCAACTCCGTTCCGGTCGTGGATGTGGCTTGAATCTCGCCGGCCGAACCGGTCATGCGGCCAGCTCCGTTCCTTCTGGGATCTCGCCGGCCATCATGAGGCCGAGGACGTCTCGCGGGGTGGTCGCCGGCACGATCCCGACGATGCCGCCGCGGTACATGACGGCGATGCGGTCGGCCAGTGCCACGACCTCGTCGAGCTCGGTGGAGACGACGATGACGGGCACACCGGTGTCGCGGGTGGCGACGATGCGCTTGTGCACGAACTCGATCGACCCGACGTCGATGCCGCGCGTGGGCTGCGCGGCGACGAACAGCCGGAGCTCGCGGCTGAGCTCCCGGGCGAGGACGATCTTCTGCTGGTTGCCGCCGGACAGCCGACCGGCAGCGGTCGCGCGGCCCGGCGTGCGGATGTCGAACTCGGCGATCTTCTCGTCGGCGAAGGCGTCGCGCTCGGCGGCGCGGATGGTGCCGGCGCGGACGAACGCGTCGTGGTCGGACCGGTCGAGCATGAGGTTCTCCGCGATCGTGAACTCGCCGACCAGGCCGTCCTCCTTGCGGTCCTCGGGCACGAAGCCGACGCCGGCGTCGAGCACCTGCTTGACGCTGCGGCCGGTGAGCTCCTTGCCGTCCAGCGTGATGCGGCCGGCGTGGACGGGCTCGAGACCGAGGATCGCCTCGGTGAGCTCGGTCTGCCCGTTGCCCTGCACCCCGGCGATCGCCAGGACCTCGCCACGACGGACCGAGAACGACACGTCGTCGACGAGCACGATGCCGGACGGGTCGGTCACGGTGAGGCCCTCGACGACCAGGGCGTCCTCGCCGCCGGTCGACGGCGTCTTGTCGACGACGAGGGAGACGGCACGGCCGACCATCATCGCGGCCAGCTCGTTGTTGGTCGCCGCGGGCGAGGCCTCGCCGACGACCTTGCCGAGCCGGATCACCGTGATGCGGTCGGCGACCTCGCGGACCTCGCGGAGCTTGTGGGTGATGAAGACGATCGCGGTGCCGGCCTCGCGGAGCTGCCGCATGATGCCCATCAGCTCGTCGGTCTCCTGCGGGGTGAGGACGGCCGTCGGCTCGTCGAACACCAGCACGGAGGCGTCGCGGGAGAGCGCCTTGATGATCTCGACGCGCTGCTGGACGCCGACGGGCAGGTCCTCGATCTTGGCGTCGGGGTCGACGTCGAACCCGAAGCGGTCGGAGATCTCCTTGACCCGCTTGCGGGCGCCGGCCAGGTCGAGCCGTCCACCGAAGGTGGTCTGCTCCTGACCGAGCATGACGTTCTCGGCGACGGTGAAGACGGGCACGAGCATGAAGTGCTGGTGCACCATGCCGATGCCGGCGCGCATGGCGTCACCGGGGCCGTCGAAGTCCTGGACCACGTCGTCGAGCAGGATCTCGCCCTCGTCGGCGTCGTACAGGCCGTAGAGGACGTTCATCAGGGTGGACTTGCCGGCGCCGTTCTCACCCAGGAGGCAGTGGACCTCACCCGGCTCGACGGTGAGCGAGATGTGGTCGTTGGCGACCAGGGCGCCGAACCGCTTGGTGATGCCGCGGAGTTCGAGCTTCATGTTCGGGAGTCTATTTCTGTCTCGCGCGCGCCACGCGGGCGCACGAGAACGCGGGCGAGGGAAGATCCCCCGCCCGCGTCCATCGGGTTAGGACTGGGTCTTGACCTTGATCGAGCCGTCGATGATGCCGGCCTTGATGTCGTCCAGTTCGCCCTGCAGGCCCTTGTCGACCTTGGACTCGTAGTCGTGGAACGGCGCGATGCCGACACCCTCGTTCTCGAGCGTGCCCACGTACGGGGTCTTCGAGAACTTCTTGTCGGCCGCCTGCTCGACGACGTCCTTCACGGCCGGGCGCATGCCCTTCTCGACCGAGGTGAAGGCGATGTCCTTGTAGCGCGGGTCGGCTTCGTAGAGGTCGCTGTCCGCACCGATCAGGACGGAGCCGTTGTCGGCGTCCTTGATGGCCTCGGCAGCCGACTGGTAGATCGGACCGCCGACGGGCAGGATCACGTCGGCGTCCTGGTCGAGGAGCGTCTGCGCGACCGACTTGGCCTGCGTGCCGGCCTCGAAGCCACCGGTGAAGGAGCCCTTGCCGGTGTCGACGTTCCAGCCCTTGACCTGGACGTCCTTGTCCTTCTGCTCGTTGTAGTACTTCACGCCGTCCGCGAAGCCGTCCATGAAGATGGTGACGGTCGGGATCTGCATACCACCGAAGGTGCCGACGACGCCGGTCTTCGAGTAGGACGCTGCTGCGTAGCCGGCGAGGAACGCGGCCTGCGAGGTGTCGAACGTGATCGGCTTGACGTTCTCCGCGTCGATCGAGCTGTCGTCGATGATCGCGAAGTCGGTGTCGGGGTTCGCCGCGGCCTGCTTCTTCGTGGCGTCGGCGAGGTTGAAGCCGACGGTCACGACGAGGTTGCAGTTCTGGCCGATGAGCTGCTGGATGTTCGAGTCGTAGACGGTGGCGTCCTTCGACTCGGCTTCCTTGTAGGTGGCACCGAGGTCCTTGGCGGCGTCCTTCATGCCCTCGTAGCCGAGCTGGTTGAACGACTTGTCGTCGAAGCCACCGGCGTCGGAGACCATGCAGGGGCGGAAGTCGGTCTTCTTGGCGGTCGTCGTGTCGGACGGCGCCGAGGCGCAGCCTGCGAGGACGGCGGCGGTGCCGAGGAGCGCGAAGCCGCTGAGGACGACGCGTCGGGTACGAGATGTCACGGGTGGGTTCCTCCGGGGAGCGTGCCCGGACCACGTGCGTTCCGGGCGATCGTGGCGACAGTACACGACCGCCCGGCCGGTACAGGACCCGTTCTGAGCACCGGACGGATCAGTTACGGGATCGCGACCGCGCCGAAACGCGCCCGTAACGCGGGGTCACGCTCGGACCCCCAGTTCGAGGGGTTTGTCGGTGGAGCGCTACAGGACGTCGCCGGACCGGCGGATCTCTGGAGATCAGAGTTCGTCGGCGTCACCCGGGAAGCACAGCGAGACGGCTTGGACGGTGTAGTTCCCCGAGTAGGCGTAGACGCTGATCGAGGACACCTTGCCGGCGCCGTCGCCGAAGTTCGCGGGCCCGTCACTGGAATCACGCCGGGTGACCTTCATCCCCTGCGCTTCCCAGTGCTCGGTCATCCGAGCGGCGTCGGCCTGGGGTCGCCCGGCCAGCGTGCTCCCCGTGAGGTAGCGCCACTGCGCGCCCGCCTCGCCGTCCGCGAGGACACAATCCTCCGCGTAGTCCGGCCCGGTGCGCGCTTTCCAATCGCCGCCGAGGCGCTCGGTCGCATCGTCGACCGCTTCCACCATCTGTCGCTTCGCGGCGTCCGCACTCACCTGTGGCTCCCGCAACTCAGATGCACCGGTGCCGGTCCTCTGCGCGTCGCAACCGGTCGCCCCCACCAGCAGCATGCCGACGAGGAGCACAGAACCGACGAAGCTGCGTCCCACAGCCCGTCCACGTGTCACAAGCTGTCGGCGTCACCAGGGAAGCACAGCGAGATGGCTTCGACGGTGTAGTTGCCCGGGAACGCGTAGAGGTTGATGGAGTCGATCGAACCACCTCCGCGGCCGACGATCGCAGGCCCATCGGGGTCAGCCCAGCGCTCGATCTTCATTCCCTGGGACTTCCAGCGGGCGAGCGTCGCCTTCGCGTCAGATTCCGGGTCCTCCGAGTCGCCGCTTGAAGTCCGGCCGGTGAGGTACACCCAGTGGGCGCCCTGCGTCCCGTCAGGCAGCTCGCAGTGCTCAGGAGCGTCAGGGCCGGTGCGAGGCTTCCACACGCCGCCCAGATGCTTCGTGACGTCGTCGATCGCATCGATCATCTGCTGTTTCGCGGTGTCAGGGTCCACGGAGGACTTCCTTTCCTCTGGCTGCCGGGCACAAGCGGCGAGCACTGCGATCACCATCACGAGCGCAAGTGCGCTCCCTGCCACGCGTCGGACGGGCGTTGCGACGATCATCGTTCTCCTCAGTCGTTCCATGCGTTCACCTGGCTCGAGCCGGGGTCAGTTCGTCATCCCGCCCGTTGATCGCGAGTCCGACATTGTGCAGCGTCTCGGTGCCACGGTCGAGATACCCCCGCCGGTCGCCGTTCAGTGGATCGTGGTGCAGGACCGAGTTCAGCTTCTCGCCGCCCTGCACCGTCGTGCCGTCGGCGCCGAACACCGTCGCACCGAAGGCCTCCGACGTAGGATCCACGCGGTGCCCGATGCTGTGGTCTCGCCCGAAGGAAGCCCACTCGT
Organism: Curtobacterium sp. 18060; assembly: GCF_902706105.1. NCBI lineage: Bacteria > Bacillati > Actinomycetota > Actinomycetes > Micrococcales > Microbacteriaceae > Curtobacterium > Curtobacterium sp. 18060. Next base: position 28,314 of record NZ_CACSJV010000016.1, read on the forward strand.
CGCCCTTGCCGACTTTGCCCACGGGCGCGTCCTTTGCCTGCGCGGCGTAGACGCGTCCGGCGTGCAAGTCGTCGGCTGAACGGACGTCATCCGGCAGCCCTGCCGAACCGAGCGCCACGAACCGGTCGACGTGGACGCCCGGCTTCGAGAGCGCGACCGCCGCAGTGGTCGTTCCGTAGGAGTGCCCGACGATGTTCGTCTCCGGCATCCGCCCTGCACGCACGGCGTTCAACCCGCGGATCGACGCGGCGAGGTTCTCGCCGCCACGATCGGCCTTCCCCATGAGCAGGACGTCCGCTGGGGTCGGAGCGTCGTACCCGATCCAGGCAACCACGGCACGACCAGCGGCATCCCCACGACGCGTCTGCTGCTCGTAGACGTTCTGCGCCGCAGTCGTCCACGAAGTCATGTCCGCGGTCGTCGTGTTCATGCCTGGCACGGCCCAGGTCACGGAGTCGGCCGTGTCGAGGTCACCGATCGACACTGCGGCGAGCGGGGGTGGTCATCCGTCAACGAGACCAGATAGCGGGGGCCGTCGAACCGGTCCTCGCGAACGGCGGCGTTGATGTTGCGCAGCGACTTCAACTCGCTCTTCAGCGCCGCGATCCGCTGTGCCGCCGCGCGTGCGGCGCCCTCGTCGCCCGTGGACGCCACGGACGCCAGAAGACTCTCGATCTCGAGCTCGACGTCGCCCAATCGCTGGTTCAACACCACGACGTTTGCCGTGCTCCGAGCCCAGTACGGGATGCCCTCCAGGTTGCCGAGCTCGGACAGCACCGACGTCGGCAGCGCACGGAGCGCATCGGCGTCGGCCGTGGTCAGACCGAGCGCCGCCCACTTCGCTGCGACCTGCGTCGGCGTCAGTCCGGGCGCCAGCAGACCCTGCACCGCGGGCGCTGCCCGGCCCATGGCAGCGATGTCGAGCACGGCGTCGGCGAGCGCGCCGCCGCCTGCATCCTCGAACGCCTTGGCGGTCTTGGCGATCCAGGACCGGTCCTCGTCGTTCTCCGCGACGTACCGGTCGAACCCAGCCGGCATGCTGCCGCGGTCGACCTGCACCCATGCGCACGAGGACCGGAACGACGACCAGGCCGAACGCACTCGCGCCGCCTCAGCCGAGGCCGCGGTGTCGAGCCCTGCCACCGTCGAGACGAACGCGCGCAGTGCCGTCGGGTCGGCGGAGCTCTTCCCCCGGCTCGCACCCGCTCCGTACCGAGCACGTTCACGGCCGCGGAACTCGGCGTCCACGGTTGGTCGAGTGAGCGGCTCGTTCGAGGGCTCCCGGTCGGTCAACGTCCCCCAGAGATCGACCGCCGCGCCGGAGAACGGTCCGGCGAGCGCATCAACGGCCGTCCGCTGACGCTCGGACTCTCGGACCTTCCAGGCGGCGTGCGCGCGGGCACGCTCGCGCTCCTGCTCGGCGCGCTCGACGGCTCGGTCGACGCCGGACGCGAGGTCGGTCAGGACCCCGACGAGCTTGCCGCGATCCTCGGCCTCGATGACGACGGCGTCACGGAACCGGTCGGCGTACGAGCCTGCGAAGTCCGCCAGTGCCGACCCCGCCGCTCCCGAACGGCTCCCGCCCTGCCCGCGCAGGGTCGCTGCTGCTGCCCGTACCGCCGTTGCCAGTGCTGACGCGTCCCCCGCGTCGAACTCGATGTCCACCATCGCCCCCGTGTCTCCCCCGTGTCGCTCCCCAGCGACCCTACACCTGACACATCACCGGACGGGAGCCCGGGACGACGTCGTCAGAGGACGTCGCCGCGGCCGCTGATCTTGAGCGCATCCACGACGCCCTTGACCCGCTGCGCGTTCGCGCTGGTCGTCACGAGCAACGCGTCGGGGGTGTCCACGACGACGATGTCCTCGACCCCGATGAGCGAGATGAGCCGCTGGCTGTGCGAGATCACGATGCCACTCGACGAGTCGGCGAGGATCCGGGCGCCGTCACCGAGCACGGCGAGGTTGTTCGGACGACCACCGGACTGCAGCTTGGCGAGCGAGGCGAAGTCGCCGACGTCGTCCCAGTCGAAGTCACCGGGCACGACCGCCATGCGTCCGGCCGCGGCAGCAGGCTCGGCGACCGTGTAGTCGATCGCGATCTTCTCGAGCGTGGGCCACACCGCGTCGACGACCGCGCCGCGGGCCGAGGTGTCCCAGGCGTCCGCCAGCTCGTTGATGCCGGCCAGCAGCGTCGGGTTGTTCCGGCCGATCTCCTCGAGCAGCACGTCGGCGCGGGCGATGAACATGCCCGCGTTCCACAGGTACGTGCCCTGTTCGACGTAGGAGCGTGCGGTGTCCAGGTCGGGCTTCTCGACGAACGACCGGACGGCGTGCGCGGTCGGTGCGCCCTCGATGTCCAGGGTGTCGCCGTGCGCGTGGATGTACCCGAAGCCGATCGCGGGCTCGGTCGGCGTGATGCCGATGGTGGTGATGTACCCGGCGCGGGCGACGGCGACGGCCTCGCGCACCGAACGGCGGAAGCCGCGGGCGTCACCGATGACGTGGTCGGCGGCGAAGGAGCCGATGACGACGTCGGGTTCGCGGCGCACGAGGATCGCCGCGGCGAGGCCGATGGCCGCCGTGGAGTCCTTCGGCTCGCTCTCGAGCACCACGTTGTGGTCCTCGACCCCCGGCAGTTGCGACTCGACGGCGACGCGGTGCGCCCGTCCGGTCACGACCATGATCCGCTGCTCGCCCGCGAGCGGGGCGAGCCGGTCCCAGGTCTGCCGGAGCAGCGAGGTGCCGGACCCGGTCAGGTCGTGCAGGAACTTGGGTGCGTCCGCGCGCGACAGCGGCCACAGGCGCGATCCGATGCCCCCTGCGGGGATGATCGCGTAGAAGTCTTCGAGAGCGTCAGCCACGCGCTCACCGTACCGGTCCTGCCGCGCGGATCCTGGGTGGTCTCCGCACGATTCCCGCATGCGGGCTCCCGCAGGGCATCGTCGGCGTGCGCGCGGCGACGGCGTCGCGTTGTTCACCCGTCGCCTCCGCCCCGTTCACGTCGTCGGCCCCGCGGGGTCACGTGACGCCCGGAGCATGGGCAGCACCATGAGCGCACGCAGCGTGGAGCGCGGCACGTCCCCCCGGACCGTCGCCGTCGTGACCGAGAGCTTCCTGCCCACCCTCAACGGCGTGACCACCAGCGTCCTGGCGGTCCTCGACCACCTGGAACGCCGAGGCCACCGCGCGGTCGTGATCGCACCGGACACCCCGGGGCTCGCGCAGTTCCGGTCCCGCAGCAGTGTCGAGCGCTACCGCTCCTTCGACGTGCACCGGATCCCCGCCGTCGCGTACCGGCAGTTCCCCGTCGCACTCCCCCATCCCGTCCTCGACACGATCCTCGCCGCCTCCGGCGCCGACGTGCTCCACGCCGCGAGTCCGTTCCTGTTGGGCGGGCGCGCGATCACGGCAGCCGGGAGGCTCGGCATCCCCTCCGTCGCCGTCTTCCAGACCGACGTGGCCGGTTTCGCCCGCCGCAACGGCTTGACGGCGACCGTCCCGTTGGTCCGCAGGATCCTCGGCCGCATCCACGCCGGCGCCTCGCTGACGCTCGCGCCGTCGAGCGCGACCGCCGCGATGCTCGCCGAGGACGGGGTCCCCCGCGTCGCCCGCTGGGGGCGCGGGGTCGACACCGAGCTCTTCCACCCGGCCCGACGGGAGTCCGCCCACGTCCGAGCGCTCCGACGCCGGATCGCGCCGCACGGCGAGACGATCGTCGGCTACGTCGGACGGCTGGCCCCGGAGAAGGAGGTCGAACGGCTCGCCGAGCTCGGCGGGATCCCCGGCATCCGCGTCGTCGTGGCCGGCGGTGGACCGTCCCGCGCGCTGCTCGAACGGCGACTGCGGCACCTCGACGTCACCTTCACCGGACCGTTGCGCGGCGACGCCCTCGCCGACGCGTACGCCTCGCTCGACCTCTTCGTGCACACCGGTCCGGCCGAGACCTTCGGGCAGACCCTCCAGGAAGCGCACGCCTCGGGGCTGCCGGTGATCGCGCCGGCGTCGGGTGGTCCGCTCGACCTCGTCGCCCCCGGACTCGACGGCGAGCTCTACGACACCGACGCACCACAGGCCCTGCGACAGGCGGTCCTGCGGCTCCACCACGACCGCGCACTCGCGGAACGGATGGGATCGGCGGGCCGTCTCCGGGTCGAGGGCACCACGTGGGAGGCCGTCGGCGACCAGCTCCTGGGGCACCACGACACGGCCAGGAACATCGGCGCGCCGCCCGTGGGTCGGGGCCTGCGGGCCGGTCGGGACGAGAAGGTCAGCACCCGCGCATAGGATGGGACGTGTTCCACACGAACACGAACGGCAAGGGCTCGCCGATCGGGCGAGCCCGTCCTATGGAAGGACGAGCTCATGGCTGAGCCCACCGGCGGCGGTACGGCGACCGCCGTCCCCGACGTCACGATCGAGGCGCCCCGCGCCTCTCGGAAGCTCGAGGGCACGCTGTACCGCGGATCGACCGGCATGTGGTCGTGGGTCCTGCACCGGATCACCGGTGTCGCGATCTACTTCTTCCTGCTCGTGCACATCCTCGACACGGCACTCGTGCGCCTCTCACCCGAGGCGTACAACGCGGTCATCGGCACGTACAAGACCCCGATCATGAACATCGGCGAGATCGCCCTGGTGATGGCCATCGTGTTCCACGCGTTCAACGGGCTCCGGATCATCCTCGTCGACTTCTGGTCCAAGGGGCCGAAGTACCAGCGGGCCATGTTCTGGGTCGTCATCGTCCTGTGGGCGATCGCGATCGCGGGCTTCCTGCCCCGCCAGCTCATGAACCTCTTCGCGGACTTCAACTAGAGGGGCACCTGATGACCACGCAGATCGTCGAACCTCCCCGTTCCGCCTCGGCCGCCCGCCGCTCCACCAACTGGGAGAAGTGGGGCTGGATCTACATGCGCGGCTCGGGCGTCCTGCTCGTCGTGCTGATCTTCGGCCACCTCTTCGTCAACATGGTTGCGGGCGAGGGCGTCAAGCAGATCGACTTCGCCTTCGTCGCCGGCAAGTGGGCCAACCCGTTCTGGCAGGTGTGGGACTCCCTCATGCTCGTCCTGGCGCTCATCCACGGCTCGAACGGCATGCGCACGATCGTCAACGACTACGTGTCGAAGCCGGGCATCCGGAAGATGCTCCTCGCCGCGATCCTCATCGCGTGCGTCGTGCTGATCGTCCTCGGCCTGCTCGTCTGCTGGACGTTCGACCCGTGCCCCGCCGGCGCAGCCGCCGCGGACCTGCCCTCCTTCTGCCCGGCGCAGTAGCACCATCCCCGCTGCCGACCGCCTTCCCACCGTCTACGGAAAGACCCCTGTGACCGAGACCACCGTGCACCACCACCAGTTCGACATCGTCATCATCGGCGCAGGAGGCGCGGGCATGCGTGCCGCAATCGAGGCCGGCCCGAAGGCGAAGACGGCCGTCATCTCGAAGCTCTACCCGACCCGCTCGCACACCGGTGCGGCGCAGGGCGGGATGGCCGCGGCCCTCGCGAACGTCGAAGAGGACTCGTGGGAGTGGCACACCTTCGACACGATCAAGGGCGGCGACTACCTGGTCGACCAGGACGCCGCCGAGATCCTGGCGAAGGAAGCCATCGACGCCGTCATCGACCTCGAGAACATGGGCTTGCCGTTCAACCGCACGCCCGAGGGCAAGATCGACCAGCGTCGCTTCGGCGGCCACACCCGCGACCACGGCAAGGCACCGGTCCGTCGCGCTTGCTACGCGGCTGACCGCACGGGCCACATGATCCTGCAGACGCTGTTCCAGAACTGCGTCAAGCTCGGCGTCGAGTTCTACAACGAGTTCTACGCGCTCGACCTCATCATGGTCGACGTCGTGGGCGAGGACGGCGTCACGCGCAAGCAGCCGGCCGGCGTCGTCGCGTTCGAGCTCGCCACGGGTGAGCTGCACGTGTTCCACGCCAAGGCGATGATCTTCGCGACCGGTGGCTTCGGCAAGATGTACAAGACCACCTCGAACGCGCACACCCTGACCGGCGACGGCGTCGGCATCGTGTGGCGCACGGGTCTGCCGCTCGAGGACATGGAGTTCTTCCAGTTCCACCCGACCGGCCTCGCAGGCCTCGGCATCCTGTTGACCGAGGGTGCTCGTGGCGAGGGTGCGATCCTGCGCAACGCCTCTGGTGAACGCTTCATGGAGCGCTACGCCCCCACCATCAAGGACCTCGCCCCACGCGACATCGTCGCCCGGTGCATGGTGCAAGAGGTTGCAGAGGGCCGCGGTGCCGGCCCGAACAAGGACTACGTCCTGCTCGACTGCACGCACCTCGGTGCCGAGGTCCTCGAGACCAAGCTCCCGGACATCACGGAGTTCGCCCGCACCTACCTCGGCGTCGACCCCGTCGTCGAGCCGGTGCCGGTGATGCCGACCGCGCACTACGCGATGGGTGGCATCCCGACGAACACCGACGCGCAGGTGCTCTACGACAACACCACCGTCGTCCCCGGCCTCTACGCCGCCGGCGAGTGCGCCTGCGTCTCGGTGCACGGCTCGAACCGTCTCGGCACGAACTCGCTCCTCGACATCAACGTCTTCGGCAAGCGCTCGGGCAACAACGCCGCCGAGTGGGTCAAGACCGCCGAGTTCCTCCCGCTGCCCGAAGACCCCGCTGCCGGCGTCCGGGCGATGCTCGACCAGCTGCGCGCCTCGACCGGCACCGAGCGCATCGCCGTCCTGCGCAAGGAGCTGCAGGACGAGATGGACAAGAACGCCCAGGTGTTCCGCACCGACGAGTCCCTCGCCCGCGTCACCGAGACCATCCACACGCTCCGGAACCGCTTCATGCAGGTCTCCGTGCAGGACAAGGGCAAGCGGTTCAACACCGACCTGCTCGAGGCCGTCGAGCTCGGGTTCCTGCTCGACCTGGCCGAGGTGGTCGTCTACTCGGCCCGCAACCGCAAGGAGAGCCGCGGCGGCCACATGCGCGACGACTACCCGAAGCGCGACGACGAGAACTACATGCAGCACACGATGGCGTACCTGACGGGCGACCCGCACTCGTCACTCGCCGACGACCACATCACGCTGGACTGGAAGCCGGTCGTCGTGACCCGGTACCAGCCGATGGAGAGGAAGTACTGAGATGACCGACACCCTGGTCTCCGACGCACCCCGGACCGACACCACCGACGCGCCTCCCGGGTCCTTCTCCGTCACGCTCATCATCCGGCGCTTCGACCCGGACGTCGACGACGAGCCGCGCTGGCAGGACTTCGACGTCATGATGCTGCCGACCGACCGCATCCTCGACGCCCTGCACAAGATCAAGTGGGACCAGGACGGCTCCCTGACGTTCCGACGCTCCTGCGCCCACGGGGTCTGCGGCTCGGACGCGATGCGCATCAACGGCCGGAACCGGCTGGCGTGCAAGACCCTGATCAAGGACCTCGACGTCTCGAAGCCGATCTACGTCGAGGCGATCAAGGGCCTGCCGCTCGAGAAGGACCTCGTCGTCGACATGGAGCCGTTCTTCAAGTCCTTCCGCGAGGTCCAGCCGTTCCTGCAGCCGAAGACGGCGCCCACCCCGGGCAAGGAGCGCATCCAGTCAGTGGCCGACCGCGCACGCTTCGACGACACCACGAAGTGCATCCTCTGCGCCGCGTGCACCTCGTCGTGCCCGGTGTTCTGGACCGACGGGCAGTACTTCGGCCCGGCCGCGATCGTGAACGCGCACCGCTTCATCTTCGACTCGCGTGACGATGCCGCCGAGGTCCGCCTCGACATCCTCAACGACAAGGAAGGGGTCTGGCGCTGCCGGACCACCTTCAACTGCACCGACGCCTGCCCCCGTGGCATCCAGGTGACCAAGGCGATCTCCGAGGTCAAGCAGGCCGTCATGCGGGGCCGCGCCTGACACTCGGGGTCGTCCAAGACTCGACATCGACTCCACCGATAGGCTCCGCTCCATGACGTTCGCGGCCACCCGCCCCATCCTCGACCAGCTCGGCTACACGATCCGCTACGTGCAGCTCCCCGGAGAGACCCTGCACGAGCCGCCGGTCGAGGGCGCGCTCCGCGTGGTCCCGGCCGAGGCGTCCGACGAGTTCGCGCTCGAGGTCGTCGACTACGGCACGGCCCGTCGTCTCGCCACCGCGCGCGGCGAGGAGGACGCGGTCGAGATGCTCCGTCGGTTCCTGAACCGGCCGTTCCCGGCTCCGCGCGACATCGCCCGGCACGAGCTCGACGGGCTCCGTGACCGTGCGGCGTCGACGTACCCGCAGCTGGCGCAGCAGGTGTCGCAGGCCGGAGAACAGGGGTTGACCATCCAGATCCCCGCGGGCGTCCCCGTCGACCGCATCGGTGGTCCGGACGGCTACCTGCTGCACCCGCTCGACACCCCGCTGCCGAGCCGGTCGCTGCCGCCGCACGTCGCCGGCGTCCCGGAGACCCATCGCTACCTGGTCGAGCGCCCGTTCATGGTGAACGTCCGCTTCGTGCAGCCGTGGTTCGAGCAGCCGGGCGGCGCGCTCCGCTTCCAGATCGCCGATTCCACGGTCACCGTGCGCGACCTCGTCGTCGACGGTGCACTGGCTCGACTCCGCGTGGTCTGACACCCCGCACGACGAAAGTCGGCCCGCACCGCGCTTTCGCGCAGTGCGGGCCGACTGCCGTTCAGTGTTGCTACGCCTGGTCGGGGCGGTCGTACTGCGCACCAGCCGGGTTCGGCGGCAGGCAACCGAACACGATCGCGGCGATGCCGACGAACATCCCGATGAGCCAGAGCGGACCGGCGAGGTTCGCGTCGTGCACGCGGCGCCACCCCAGTGCGATGTTCGGGATGAGGGTCCCGAGCCACCAGATGCCGTACAGGACGAGCAGGATGAAGATCCACGCCGGGGGTGCACCCTCGGTCTGGGTGTAGCCGTACTCGTCGGTGGTCGAGGCCGAGACGCTCCACGAGATGATGCCGGCGATGAACCCGCCGTACAGAACGAGGGTCACGATCGCGTTCGCCAGGACCCAGTACCAGTACTCACTGCGGCTGGCGCGTCCGTCGAACCGGGCGTACTTCTTGAAGAAGCGCGTGAAGGCGTCGAGGAACCCGGCACCGTAGAAGGGTGCCCACAGCGGCGGAGCTCCGTCGGGCCCGACCGGGATCGGCGGACCGGCCTGCGGGTACGGGTCGGCGTACTGCTGGCCGTAGCCGGGCTGCTGGCCGTACTGGCCAGGCTGCTGGCCGTACCCGGGCTGCTGCCCGTAGGCACCAGGCTGCTGGCCATACGGACCGGGCTGCTGCCCGTAGGCACCAGGCTGCTGGCCGTACGGACCGGGCTGCTGCCCGTACCCCGGCTGCTGCGGCTGCTGCGGCTGCTGCGGCTGCGGCTGCTGCCCAGGGTCAGGCTGCCCGGACGGCTGGTCGCCGCCGGGCTGGCCCCACTGCGGTGTGTCGTTGCTCATCGAGCGCCGGTCGGTCGGTCGTAGCGCTCGCCCTGCGGGTTCGAGGGCAGCAGGCCGAACACGATGCCGACGATGCCGACGAAGATCGCGATGATCCACAGGGCACCGGGCAGGTTCGCGTCGTGCAGGCGTCGCCAGCCGAGGGCGAGCGTCGGGATGATGATCGCGAGACCCCAGAGTCCGAGCAGGATGCCGGCGATCACGAAGAGCGCGGACGGGCTGGTCACCGTCGACTGCACGCTCGCCGAGGTCGCGGTCGACATCGACACCGTCGAGCGCTCCGACGTGGCGAAACCGATGCCGTACAGGATGCCGAGGACGATGCCGACGATCGCGTTCGCCAGGTACCACCACCAGAACTCACTGCGGCTCGCGCGGCCACTGAAGGTCGCGTACTTCTTGAAGAAGCGTCCGACGGCCTTGCCGAAGGAGATCCCGTACCAGGGGGCCCAGATCGGCGGCTCGCCGTTCGGGCCGGTCGCCGGCTGCTGGCCGTACTGCGGCGTTCCGTTGTACGGGTTCGGCTGGCCGCCCGGCTGCTGGCCGGACGGGTTCTGCGGGTACTGGTCACTCACGGTGTCCCCCTCGATCGTTGGCTGGTAGTCGGGTCCGAGTCAACCAGAACCGTCGCGCGGCCGTCGCTCGCTACCCGCGGCGCGGTTCGTCGTACCGCTGCCCCTGCGGGTTCGAGCCCATCAGACCGACGATCAGCGAGAACAGGACACCGAGCGGCGGGATGATGAAGAGGAAGGCGAAGTACCCGCTCAGGTTCACGTCGTGCAGTCGTCGCACCGTCAGGGCGATGAAGCCGAGAGCGCAGGCCAGGGCCCAGAGCCCGCTCAACCCGTTCGACGCGTCGTCGAAGAACGGCAGCACGTTGAAGAACCCGCCGACGATGCCGGTGGCCGCCGAGCCGATGACGTACCAGAGGGCCCAGAACCAGAACTCCGACTGGCTCGCGCGCCCGTCGAACCGGACGTACTTCTTCCAGAACCGCGGGAACGCCTGCACGAACGGGATCCCGTACCAGGGCGCCCACAGCGGGGGCTGGCGCGGGCCGGTCGGCTGCTGGCCGTACGGTCCGGGCTGCTGGCCGTACGGTCCGGGCTGCTGGCCGTACGGTCCGGGCTGCTGGCCGTACGGGTCCTGCGGCGGGTACTGGTCACTCACTGGTTCGTTCCTTCCGGGGGCCGACTGCGATCACCGACGAGTCTGGCAGCGACACCGACCGGACGCGTCCCCCCAGCGGAGGACAGCACAGCGACAGCACAGCCACAGCGCTCCGACCGGCTCAGGGCACCAGCGCGAGCTTGCCGCCGGGGTGCCCGGACTCCAGCAACTCCGCGGCCGCCGTCGCCTCGGCGAGCGGGAAGGTCCGCGCGACCGGGACCTCGAGCTGGCCGGCCCCGGCCAGGTCGATCAGTCGCTGCCGCACCGAGTCGCGGAACGCCTTGCTCGCTGGCTGCGCCCCACCGACGGCCGCGAACCCGGCCTCGGCGGCGCGCGCCGGTGCCGCGATCGTGACGATCCGGTCGCGGTCCGCGACCACCGCGAGCGAGACGTCGACGGCCTCGTCGGTGCCCACGCAGTCCAGTGCCACGTCGATGCCGGAGGGTGCGAGCGACCGGACCCGTGCCTCCAGGCCGTCGCCGTACGCGACCCACTCGCCGCCGAAGCGTCGCACGACGTCCGCACCCCGCTCGGAGGCGGTGCCGATGACGCGCGCGCCGAGCAGGCGAAGCTGCTGCAGCAGGCTGACGCCGACTGCTCCGGAGGCACCGTGCACCAGCACGGTGTCGCGCCCCGCGGCACGGGTGACGCGCAGCATGTCGGCTGCGGTGGTGCCCGCGAGCAACAGGTTCGCCGCCTCGGGGAAGCCGAGCCCGACGGGCTTCGCGAAGACGTCCGCGGCCGGGACGGTGAGGGACGACGACCAACCGCCGGCGATCCGGAACGCCAGGACCTCGTCGCCGACCGCTCCCCCGCCGGAGGCGATGGTGGTGTCCGGTCCGAGGGCGGTGAGCACGCCGGCGACCTCGTAGCCGACGGGCACGGGCAGGTCGGCCGGGTCGCCCTGGCGCGTGTGCTTCGTGTCGGCGGGGTTCATGCCGGCGGCGCGGACCGCGATGGTGACCTCACCGGGTCCGGGTGCGGCGACCTCGGTGTCCACGAACTCGAGGACCTCGCTGCCGCCGAACCGCGGTGCCACCCAGTGCTTCGTCATGCGGCCGACGCTACGCCCCGATCCGCCGGCGGCGTGCGCGGAGGGTCCGTGACCGGAGCACCATCACGGCGATGCCACCGAGCAGCATCGCTCCTGCCGCGGCGAGCGGGATCGTCGGGTCGCTGCCGGTGAAGGCCAGTTCCGTCGTGCCGCCGCCGGTGTCGCCTCCACCGATGACCGGGACCGCGGGTGCTGTCGACGTGGGAGCGGTGGGCACGGGAGCCGAAGCGGTCGGCGTCGCCGTGGGCGTCGGTGCCGGCGCACGGACGGTCACGACGTAGGTCTCGGTGTCCGGCGGTGCCGTGCCGTTGTCGACCGTGATCGTCACCGTCGTGGTGCCGGGCGTGGTCGGCGTGCCGGAGATGACGCCCGTGTCCGGGTTGATCGTGAGTCCGGGCGGGAGGGTGCCGCCATCGGAGTACGTCGGTGCCGGGTTGCCCGTCGCGGTGACGGGGAACGAGTACGGCGTGCCGGCGGTCGCGTCGGTCGGGGTGCCCGAGGTGATCGTCGGTGCGACGCTCTCGGACGGCGTCCCCGCAGCCGGGCAGTTCGTCGGCCGGGTGATGGTGTTGTCGTCGAGCGTCACCGCTGCGTTCCGGGCGAGCAGTCGGCCCACGACCGTCGCACCCGTCGTGGCGGTCACGGACTGGTCGGCGAGGACGGTGCCCTGGAACTGGGCGGCGCTGCCGATGGTCGCTGAGCTGCCGACTTGCCAGAACACGTTGCACGAACTCGCGCCACCGGTGATGACGATCCTCGTGCCGGACCCGATGGTCAGGGTCGACGCGGCCTGGAACACCCAGACGGAGTCCGCGCTGCCGGCCAGGGTGAGCTGGCCGGTGTTCGCGAGCTGCAGCGTGTCGCCGTTGTAGACGCCCGGGCTGAGGCTGAGCCCGTTGAGGTCCTGGAGGCCGGTCTGCGTCGGCGTCAGCGAAGCGGCCACGTTGTAGGCGGTCGTGGTGTCCGACTGGGCCTGCGCGGCCGCCGCGTCGGTCTGGTGCACGGTGCCGTTCACGGTCCCGTTGCCGGTGCCGCCGAAGCCGGTGATCGAGGTACCGGGCGAGACGCCGAGGTCACCGTTGACCACGGTCGGCCCGGTGTTCGTCACGGTCTGCGCGCCGAGGACGCCGTAGCTCGCTGCGGTCCCGAGACCGACGGGGCCGTCGATGATGGTGGCGGCGGACGCGGCCGAGGAGGCGCCGAGGGCGAGCGCTGCGGCCAACCCGATCCCGGTGCTGACGACGATGAGCGGACGGAGGATGGGCGTTCTGGCCACGGAGGCCCCTGCCTGAGATGGCGAAGAGCCGATCGGGCATCGGAGACACCCGGCGTTCACCGTGTCCCGAGTGTGTCCGGATCGCATGTGTTCCGAGGTCTTGACTCCCAGGTTCGCCCGGATCAGCCGATACCGGACAGGACCCGTCCGTTCCGGTCGACGACGGCTGTTCGGTATCGTCCTCACATGCCGCGCGCCGCGATCGTCGTCAACCCGTCCAAGGTCGACCTGCGGGTGCTCCGCAACACCGTCGCGGCTGAGGAGGATCGGACCGGTTGGGCTCCCACGACCTGGTTCGAGACCGCGGCGTCCGACGACGGCCGTGCCGCTGCGGTCGACGCACTCGCCACCGCGCCGGACGTCGTCCTGGTCGTCGGCGGCGACGGCACGCTGCGCGTCGCAGCCGAGGTGCTGCACGGCTCCGGCGTGCCCCTCGCCGTGCTCCCCGTCGGCACCGGGAACCTGTACGCCCGGAACCTGCGCATCCCGCTGAACGACGTCGCCGGTTCGGTCCGTGCCGCCTTCACCGGGACGGATCGACGGGTCGACCTCGCGTTCGCCGAGCTCACCGACCCGCAGGGCACGACGACGCGCCACGCCTTCCTGGTGATGGCGGGCATCGGCCTCGACGCGAACATGGCGGCCAACACCAACGCACGCCTGAAGAAGCGGTTCGGGTGGCTCGCGTACTCCGACCCGATCATGCGGTCCGTGATCGGCAACCGGCAGATCGACCTGCGGTACCGCCTCGACGACGGTGACACCCGGACGATGCGGGCGCACACGGTCATCGTCGGCAACTGCGGCACCCTGACCGCCGGCGTCCTGCTGCTGCCCGCCGCGAAGCCGGACGACGGGGTGCTCGACGCGGTCGCGTTCCGCCCCGGTCGGACGGTCGGCTGGGCCGGCGTCGGCTACGGCCTGTCGCTGAACCGATTCTTCCACCGGACCGGCTTCGGTCGCTTCCTGTCGTGGCTCATCCCGGCCACCCGGACGCTGCGGTACACGAGCGCACGGGTCCTCGACCTCGAGCTGGACCAGCCCGAACAGGTCCAGCTCGACGGCGACCCCTTCGGCACCGTGGTGGCGGTGCGGCTGACGGTGGACCACGGCGGGCTCACCATCCGGGTGGGGCCGTCGCGGTGACCACGTGAAGACGGGAGGCCCGGTGCCAGCTGGCACCGGGCCTCCCGTCGTCATCGGGCCACGTCGAGAGCGTCAGCCGCGCGCGACACGCACCCGGTCCGCGAACGCTGCGTGCAGCGGGTGCTCCGCGGCCAGGCCGGTGATCTGCGTCACCACGTCGGCATCGGACGCGTCCGAGGCCAGGAGCGCCTGCAGCTCGACGCTCTGCTCGTCGTCGGCGACGTCGAAGCGGAGTGCCGCGCCCATCGCGTCGAGCAGTGCGGTCGGCTCGGTGCCGTCCTCGGCCAGCGCCGCGGCGGGCGAGACGAAGCGCTCGTCACGCGACAGCTTGCGGAGCGGCTGCCGGCCGACGCGTGTCACCGTGTCGGGCAGGTGCGGGTTCTCGAACCGGGCGATGATCGCCTGGACGTAGGCGCGGTGCACCTCGGGGTCGAGTTCGTGGCGGCGGACGAGCAGGTCGCTCGTCTCGGCCAGGACGGACTCCAGCTCGGAGCGCACGGCGGGGATCGCGATGGCGTCGGAGATCTTGTCGGCCCCGGCGACGAAGCCGTGGTACGCGACGGTGGCGTGCCCGGTGTTCACCGTGAAGAGCTTGCGCTCGATCGAGGCGGCGAGGCCGTCGACGTAGTGCGCGCCGGGGATCTCCGGCTCGTTGCCGCCGAAGGGCGTGCGGTCGATGGCCCACTCGAAGTAGGTCTCGACGGTGACGTCGAGGCCGGCGCCCTCGGGCTGGGCCGGCACGATGCGGTCGACGGCGGTGTTCGCGAAGACGGCCTTCGCGAGCGCCGCGTCACGGCCCTCGGCCGGGAGCGCGTCGACGATGAACTCGCGCAGACGGTCCGTGGCGTTCAGCGCGTTCTCGCACGCCATCACCGCGATGGGTGCGGCGTCCGCGTCGCGCTGCTGGAGCGCCCGCGCGATGACGGGGGCGATGAACTTCAGGACGTTCGGACCCACGGCGCACGTCACGATCGCGGCAGCGGCGATCTCGGCGACGACGCCGTCCTCGTCCTGCGCGCTGTTCAGGGCGCGGAAGTTCGTGACCTCGTGGTCCTCGGCGCCGGTACCGACCTCGTGCACGGTGTACGAGTCGGCGGCGGCGAGGGCGTCGATGAGCGGCGCGGCGACGTCGGCGAAGACGACCTCGTAGCCCGCTTCGTGCAGGAGCAGGCCGACGAAGCCGCGGCCGATGTTGCCGGCACCGAAGTGGACGGCGGTGCCCCGGTCGGTGGTGCTCACTCGTTGACCTCGCCGAGGATCGACAGGATCGCGCTGGTGTCGGCCGCGTCGGTGAGCTTCTGGACCTCGTCCTCGTCGGAGAACACGATCGCGATCTTGGACAGGATGTCGAGGTGCTCGTTGTTCACGCCGGCGATGCCGACGACGAAGCGCACGGGGTTGCCGTCCCAGTCGATCGGGCTGGCGTAGCGGATGAACGACAGCGCGGACGACTTGATGGCGTCCTTCGCGTCGTTCGTACCGTGCGGGATGGCGAGGAAGTTCCCCATGTACGTGGACACGCTCTTCTCACGCTCGAGCATCGCCGGGTAGTAGTCAGCGGTGACCGCGCCCGCAGCTTCGAGGATCTCGGCCGCCTCCTTCATCGCCTCCGACTTGGTCGGCGCGGTGTCCTCGGTGTGGATCCGGATCTGGCTCTCCTGCAGGACGGGCATCGTGGTTCTCCTTGGTGTTCGAGGACGTGACGGAGGGGACGGGGATGTCCCCGTCCCCTCCGATACTGCACTTCGTTACTGGTGGTGGCGTTACTGGTTCTTGAGCTGGTCGACGACCTGGTCGTACTGCGGCGCGTTCATGAAGTTGCCGACCGACACGTGCTGCGCGTTCGGGTTCTTCTGCTTCGCGCGGTCCGTCAGTTCTTCCTGCGTGATGATCAGGTCCTCGTCACCGGACAGGTTCGCGATCGCCTTGTTGGTGACCGTGACCCCTTCGATGCCCGCCTTCTTGATCTTGTTGCGCAGGACGCTGGCGCCCATGGCGCTCGACCCCATGCCGGCGTCGCAGGCGAACACGAGGTTCTGGACCTTCGTCGCGGTGGCGGTGGTGCCGGCGGCGGCTGCCTCTTCCGAGTTGGCCGGGGCGGTACCGCCGAAGAGCCCTGCGGTCGCGGCGTTCGCGTCGCGGCCCTTGGTGGCCTGCATCTTGTCGAACGCTGCGGTCATGTCGCCGCCGCCGTTGGCGAGGTCGCGCTTGCGGCTGGCCAGCAGGAAGAACGATGCGACTGCGAAGGTGACCGCTGCGGACAGGATGACCGACAGGATGACGCCGACGTAGCTGTCCTTCGCCGTCGCCGTCAGCACGGCGAAGATCGATCCGGGCGAAGCCGGGGCGACCAGGCCGGAGCCGAACAGGACGTTCGTGCCGACGCCCGTCGCACCACCGAGGATGACGGCGATGAACAGGACCGGCTTCTGCAGCACGTACGGGAAGTAGATCTCGTGGATGCCACCGAAGAACTGGATGAGGATCGCACCGGGAGCGGTCGAGCGGGCGATGCCGACACCGAAGAAGGTGAAGGCGAGCAGGATGCCCAGACCGGGGCCGGGGTTCGCCTCGAGCAGGAACAGGATCGACTTGCCGGAGTCCTGCACCTGCTGGGCGCCGAGCTGGTCGAGCACACCGTGGTTGATGGCGTTGTTCAGGAAGAACACCTTGGCCGGCTCGATGATGACGCTGGCGAGCGGCAGCAGCGAGTGCTGGACGAGGAAGTTCACCGCGTCGCCGAGGCCCTCGGCGATGAGCTTGAACAGCGGGGCGAGCCAGAAGAACCCGACCATCGCCAGCCCGAAGCCGAGGATGCCGGCCGCGTAGTTGTTGACGAGCATCTCGAAGCCCGGCTTGATCTTGCCGTCCCAGATCTTGTCGATCTGCTTGATGAGGTACGCGCCGAGCGGCCCGCAGATCATCGCGCCGAGGATCATGATCGTGCCGTTGGCGCCGAGGATGACACCCATCGCCATGATCGAGCCGACGACGGCGCCACGGGTCTCGTAGATCATCCGGCCGCCCTGGAAGGCGATCGCGAGCGGGATCAGGTACGTCAGGATCGGGCCGACGAGACCGATGTTGGCCACACCGTCCGTCTCACCGAACCCGCCGAGGATCCCGACGGGGGTCCATCCGGTCTCGATGAAGAAGGCGGTGATCAGGCCCCACGCGATGAAGATCGCGATGTTGGGCATGACCATGCCGGAGAGGAACGTGCCGAACTTCTGAACGGCGACGCGTGCGCCGCCCCGCGACTTCGCGGGTGCGTCGGGCGCTGCAACGGACGACGTTGTCATGTGCGGTGACTTTCTGTGTGGTGGAGCTGCTGCTGGTGCGGACGGGGTGTTGGGGATGGTGCGGCTCAGACGGCGTGCGCGGCCGCCGCGGCGGACTTCGCGGCCGCCGCCGTGGACGCGGCGAGTGCCGCCTGGGCCATCTCGCGGGCCTGCTCGAGCGTGTGCTGACCGAGTTCGGCGCGCACGTCGGCCAGGGCCGCGGGGGTCATGGAGAGGGTGGTGGCGCCGAGGCCGACGAGCACGACGGCGAGCAGCGTGTCGGCTGCGGCCTCACCGCAGATGCCGACGGGCTTGCCCGCGTCGGCACCGGCCGCACCGAGCTGCGCGACGAGGCGCAGGACGGCGGGGTGCCACGGGTCCTGGTAGGACGCGACGGTGCCGAGCATGCGGTCGGCGGCCATCGTGTACTGGGTCAGGTCGTTCGTGCCGATCGACACGAAGTCCGCGTTCTGGAACACCTGTTCGGCCATCAGGGCGAGCGACGGCACCTCGGCCATCACGCCGGCGGTGCGGATGCCGAGCTCGCGGGCGAGGGTGACGAAGTACTCGGTCTCCTCGGCGTCGGCGACCATCGGGGCCATGACCCAGAGGTCGGCCTCGGTCGCGGCGTCGGCTTGGGCGAGGGCGACGAGCTGGTCGCGCAGCACCTCGGGGTGGTTGCGCAGCGCACGGAGCCCGCGACGGCCGAGCGCCGGGTTCTCCTCGTCCTTGTCGGTCAGGAACGGCAGCGGCTTGTCGGCACCGGCGTCGAGCGCACGGACGACGACCTTCTTGCCCGGGAACGCGGCGAGGAGCTGACGGTAGGACTCGGTCTGCTCGTCGACGGTCGGCGCCTTCGGCGAGTCGAGGAAGAGGAACTCGGTGCGGAAGAGCCCCACGCCCTCCGCACCGAGAGCAACGGCGCCCGCGGCGTCGGCGGGGCTGCCGAGGTTCGCGAGCAGGGGCACGACGTGGCCGTCGGCCAGGGCACCGGCGGTGAGCGGTGCGGCGGCCGCGGCGAGCCGGTCGGCGATGCGCTGCTCGACGTCGGCCACCAGGGCATCGGACGGCTCGGTGACGACGGTGCCGGCGACGGCGTCGACGACGATCGACTGCCCGTCGACCAGGTCGTCGGCACCGGTGACGCCGACGATCGCGGTGATGCCCTTGGCGCGGGCGAGGATCGCGGTGTGCGAGGTCGGGCCGCCGTCACGGGTGACCAGCGCGAGGACCTTGTCGAGGTCCAGCAGTGCGGTGTCCGCCGGAGCGAGGTCACGGGCGACGAGGACGAAGGGGGTGTCCGACTCGGGCACACCGGGGGCGTGCACGCCGCGGAGCTTCGCGATGATGCGCTGGGCGACGTCGTCGAGGTCGGCTGCGCGCTCCCCCATGTAGCCGCCCATGCCGACGAGCAGGTCACGGAACTGCGCGAACGCCTCGTACACGGCACGCTCGGCGTTGGTGCCGCCGTCGATGCGCGTGTGCACGTCGTCGAGGAGGGTCGGGTCCTGCGCCATGAGCGCCTGCGCCTCGAGCACGGCCTGGGCGTCGCCGCCGGCGAGCTGTCCGCGCTTGTTGAGGTCCTCGGCCACTGCGGCCAGTGCGTCGTGCACGGCCTGCTTCGCGTCGTCTGCCGAACCGGTCAGGGCGTCCTTCGACGGTTCGCCGAGCGGGTCCGCCATGCGGAGCACGGGGCCGTGGGCGACGCCGCGGCCGACGCCGGTGCCGAGCAGTTCGGACATTCGAGACTCCTTCATCTCACACGCGCTTGCGGTGGGGTGTTCGTTCGGTGCGCGCACGGCTGAGACGGGACCTCGCCGGTGCGGCTGAGCAGCACACTACCCCGATCCGCGTTGACAAACAAACACATCCGGGGATAAAAATGCAGAAACAGATGCCCGTTTGCGTCTGGCGGCCAGCCACTCCGGCTCGGTTCCGTCAGGTTCGTGCCCGGTCATGTCCGTTCCGTTCCGACCAGGAGACGACGAGGTCCGATGTACGCACCAGAACGCCACCAGCGCATCGTCGAGCAGGCGCGCGCGCAGGGGCGGGTCGACGTCAAGGACCTCGCCGAACTGCTCGAGGTCACGCCCGAGACCATCCGCCGCGACCTCACCTCGCTGGAGCGACGGGGACTGGTCCGACGTGCCCACGGCGGTGCCATCCCGGTCGAACGCATCACGATCCACCCCGGTGTCGGCGACCGGGGCGGCATCAACCAGGCCGAGAAGATGGTCATCGCCGAGGCCGCGCTCGAGGAGCTGCCGGAGAACGGCTCGATCATGATCGACGCCGGCACCTCCACCATCTGCCTCGCCGAGATGCTCCCGACCGACCGCGGACTCACCGTGGTCACCCACTCGCTCCCCGTCGCGATGGCCGTCGCGAACCGCCCGGGCATCGACCTGCACCTGCTCGGCGGCAACATCCGCAGCGACTCCCTGGCCGGCGTCGGCACGTGGACGCACCAGCTCATCGGCATGGTGAGCGTCGACGTCGCCTTCGTGAGCATCAACGGGATCACCCCGGAGCGCGGCCTGACGACCCACAACATGGCCGAGGCCGCGGTGAAGTCGGCGATGATCAAGTCCGCCCGCCGCAGCATCCTGCTCGCCGACCACACCAAGTTCGGCCGCGAGGAGTTCGGCCGCGTCGCACCCCTCGCCGCCATCGACACGATCATCACCGACCCCGCCGTCAACCTCGACCTGGTCCGCGAGGTCGAGGCCGCCGGCACCGAGGTGTTCTGGCCCGGTCGACCCTGACCGCTCGCCCGACCCGCCCATCCGGCGCTCGCTAGCATGAGCGCACCACCCATCGACAGGAGTACATCGATGTCCGAAGCCACCCGCACCGTGACCGTCGCCAGCGCGTCCGGCCTGCACGCGCGCCCCGCGTCCCTCTTCGTCCAGTCCGTGACGGCCTCCGGCCACCAGGTCACGATCGCCAAGGGCGACAAGTCCGGCAACGCCGGCAGCATCCTCGCCCTGCTCGGCCTGGGCATCGAGAACGGCGACGAGGTCAGCCTCACCGTGACCGGCGACGACGCCGAGACCACCGCCGACAGCCTGGTCGAGTTCCTGCAGACGGACCACGACGCGGCCTGATCGCGCGGATCCGACGGACGGCATGCGGCGAGTCGTGGAACCTCGGATCGGTGCGGTCCGGGGCTGTCGGCGCCCGCCGATAAGGTGGTCGGCATGACACGCCTGCGCCTCGCATCCGTCAACGTGAACGGCGTCCGCGCCGCCTTCCGCAAGGGCATGGGCGACTGGCTCGCCACCCGCGACGTCGACGTGCTCGCCCTGCAGGAAGTCCGTGCGTCGAGCGAGGACCTGGCCGGTCTGCTCGGCGACGAGTGGGACATCGTGCACGACCCCGCGACCGCCAAGGGCCGGGCGGGGGTCGCGATCGCGTCCAGGCACTCGGCCCAGATCCACCGCGTCGCCCTCGGACCGGACGAGTTCGACTCCGCCGGCCGCTGGCTCGAGGCCGACTACGAGATCGGCGGCACCACGGTCACGGTCGTGTCCACCTACGTCCACTCGGGCGAGGTCGACACCCCCAAGCAGGACGAGAAGTGGAAGTTCCTCGACGCCATGACCGAGCGGCTGCCCGCCCTCCGCGCGCACAACCCGCTCGCCGTCGTCGTCGGTGACCTCAACGTCGGGCACGACCAGCGCGACATCAAGAACTGGAAGGGCAACGTCAAGCGAGCGGGCTTCCTGCCGCGCGAGCGTGCCTACTTCTCGCGCTTCTTCGGTGCCGACGGCGAACCGGTCGAAGGCGCCGACGGCTCGACGGGCCCGGGGCTCGGCTGGGTGGACGTCGGGCGTGCGCAGGCCGGCGACGTCGAGGGGCCGTACACGTGGTGGTCCTGGCGCGGCCAGGCGTTCGACAACGACACCGGCTGGCGCATCGACTACCAGATGGCCACGCCCGACCTCGCGGCGAAGGTCACGGAGTACACGGTCGACCGCGCCGCGGCGTACGACCAGCGATGGTCCGACCACGCCCCCGTGGTCGTCGACTACGACCTCTGATCCCCACTCCTTGCGCTCCACCTGACCCACAGGAACACCACCATGACCAAGACCCGCATCTTCTCGGGCATCCAGCCGTCCGCCGGCTCGCTGCACCTCGGCAACTACGTCGGAGCGCTCATGCAGTGGCGCGACCTGCAGGACGACTTCGACGCCATCTACTGCGTCGTCGACATGCACGCGATCACCTCGCCGCAGGACCCGGCCGAGCTCCGCGCGAGCACCCGGGCGACGGCCGCGCAGTACATCGCGTCGGGCATCGACCCGACGAAGTCGACGCTGTTCGTGCAGTCACACGTGCCGGCCCACGCCGAGCTCGCCTGGGTGCTCAACACCCTCACCGGGTTCGGTGAGGCGAGCCGGATGACCCAGTTCAAGGACAAGTCGGCGCGGCAAGGGTCCGAGGCCGCGTCGGTCGGGCTCTTCACGTACCCGGTCCTGATGGCCGCCGACATCCTGCTGTACGACACCAAGGTGGTGCCGGTCGGCGACGACCAGCGCCAGCACGTCGAGCTCACCCGCGACCTCGCCGGACGCTTCAACTCGCGGTTCGGCGACACGTTCGTCGTGCCCGAGGCCCGGATCGGCACCGAGACGGCGCGCATCTACGACCTGCAGGACCCGACGAGCAAGATGAGCAAGTCCGCGGCGTCCGACAGCGGCCTGATCCGGCTGCTCGACGACCCGAAGCGCACCGCGAAGAAGATCAAGTCGGCCGTCACCGACGACGAGCGCGAGATCCGCTCTGACCGACAGGCGAAGCCGGGCGTGACGAACCTGCTCGCGATCCTGTCCGCCTTCAGCCGGACCCCCGTCGCCGAGCTCGAGGCATCGTTCGCGGGCAAGGGCTACGGGGATCTCAAGGGCGCGGTCGCCGACGCCGTCGTCGCCGAGCTGGAGCCGGTGCGCACCCGCACGCTCGAGCTGCTCGACGACCCGGCGGAGCTCGATCGACTGCTCGCCGTCGGAGCGGACCGTGCCGAGTCCATCGCGCAGGAGACCCTGGCGCGTGTGTACGACCGGATCGGGTTCGTCCCGCGCTCGCGCGGCTGACCGTGCTGCCGGTCACGCTGGAGTCCGCCCGGGTCCGACTCGACGTCCCGACCCGGTCGGACACCGCGGCGATCACCGACGCCTGTCAGGACCCGGACATCGTCCGCTGGACGACGATCCCCACGCCGTACCGCGAACAGGACGCACGGACCTTCGTCGACGCCCTGGTCGGACCCGGCTGGGCGTCGGACCGCGAGTACACCTGGGCGATCCGTCGCCGCGGGTCGACCTGGCTCGAGGGGATCATCGGCTACCGCACCGCCGGCCGCGACCTCGGCTTCTGGCTGGCGCCCTCGGCCCGCGGTGCCGGCCTGATGCACGATGCGGTCGAGCTCGTCGTGGATTGGGCGTTCGAGGACGGTGCTCGGGACGTCTACTGGGAGTGCTACGAGGGCAACACGGCGTCGGCCGCGGTCGCACGCAGCGCCGGGTTCTCGTTCACCGGCGCCGGGCCCGCACGGATCCCCGGACGCGACGGCGGACCGACGACCGCCTGGACCGCCCTGCGCCGGGCCGACGGTGCGCCCGCATCGGACCTCCCGTGGCCCGACGCTCCGTCACGCAGCGCCCCGTGACCTGGTCCCGCATGACGCCGCGTTCCCGACGATGACGCGTCACCGATCCACCGCCGGTAGGCTCGATCCGTGAGCGACACGGCACGACCCACGGAGGTCCGGGCGATGCGCCGCGGGCTCGAACTCGCGGCCCTCGGGCCCGTCGTGGGCGACCACGCTCGGGTCGGCGCGGTGATCCTCTCCCCCGTCGGCGACGTCCTCGCCGAGGGGTGGCACAAGGGTGCCGGAACCCCGCACGCCGAGGTCGACGCGATGGCGAAGGTCGATCCGGCACAGCTCCGCGGCGCGACGGCCGTCGTCACCCTCGAACCCTGCAACCACACCGGCCGCACCGGCCCCTGCGCCGTCGCCCTGATCGAGGCCGGGGTCGCCCGTGTCGTGTACGCGATCGACGATCCGGGTACGGACGTGCACGGCGGCGCCGACCGTCTCCGCGCCGCCGGGGTCGACGTCGTGTCCGGGGTGCTCGCCGACGAGGCCGAGGCGTTCCTCGAACGGTGGCTCCTGTCAGTCCGACTCGGACGCCCGTGGGTGACCGTGAAGTGGGCCTCGAGCCTGGACGGCCGCGCCGCGGCTGCCGACGGGACGAGCAAGTGGATCACCGGCGCCGCAGCCCGACAGCACGTCCACGAGCAGCGTGCCGCGCACGACGCGATCCTGGTCGGCACCGGCACCGTGCTCGCCGACGACCCGAGCCTGACCGCTCGGGGTGACGCGGGCGAACTCCTCGCCGACCAGCCGCTCGCGGTCGTGCTCGGTGACCGCGCCGTCCCCGATGACGCCGCGGTCCGTCGACACCCCCGTGGGCTGGTGACGCTGCCGGGGCACGACCTCGCCGCGTCGCTCGCCGCCCTGCGTGGGCACGGCGTGCACTCGGTGTTCGTCGAGGGCGGCCCCACCGTCGCGTCCGCGCTCATCGCCGCCGGGCTCGTCGACGAGTACCTCGTGTACGTCGCCCCGATCCTGCTCGGCGGACCCCGGGTCGCCCTCGACGACCTCGGGGTGGGAAGCATGTCCGGGCGTCGGCGGTTGGACGTACTATCGACCACCAGCCTGGGCCCTGACCTGCTGGTCCGAGCCCGACCGCAACGCAGCGCGACAGCGCAGCCGCAGCCAGCGCCACCACAGCAGCAGACACCGCAGCAGCACGACGCAGCACCCGGGTTCGGAGACGACGGGCCCACGAACGACCGGAGCACCCCATGACCGACGCGCTGACCTCCTCCACCCCGGGCAGCCCCGTCCAGTTCGAGGTGTCGACGAACGTCCCCACCACCCACGGCACGTTCCAGATGCGCGCCTACCGCGACCTCGTGACCGGCGCGGAGCACGTCGCGATCATCGGCGCGCTGCCCGACGGGTCCGCCCCGTCCGACGGCGCCCTGGTCCGCGTGCACTCCGAGTGCCTGACCGGCGAGGCGTTCGGCTCGCTGAAGTGCGAGTGCGGACCCCAGCTCGACGCCGCACTCGACACCATCGCTGCCGAGGGCGGAGTGGTGGTCTACCTGCGCGGGCAGGAAGGACGCGGCATCGGGCTCATCAACAAGCTCAAGGCCTACCGCCTGCAGGAAGACGGCCTCGACACGCTCGACGCCAACCTGGCGCTCGGGCTGCCGGCAGACTCCCGTGCGTACGGTGGCGCCGCGGGCATCCTCGCCGAACTCGGGATCACCCGCGTGCGGCTGCTCTCGAACAACCCCGAGAAGCGTCGCCAGCTCGAGGAGCACGGCATCACCGTCGAGTCACTCGTGCCGCTGGTCGTCGGCGTCTCGGCGCAGAACGCCGGCTACCTCGACACCAAGCGCGACCGGATGGGGCACCAGCTGCCCGCCCACCTCGAGGCCGGTGCCAGCGCCGGGGCGGGCGCCGGCGCAGGAGCCGCCAGCTGACTCTGGGCTGATTCGCAGGTGGGCGACATCTGTCGTACGATGTTGTCTTCCGTCACAAGCGGTCCCCCACCAACCGAACGCACCCGATCGGTGCCCGCGCCACCCTGCGCGAACCGATCGGTGTCCGCCGTTTCGGGTATCCGTGCTCCCTGCCAGGAGTGCGCACCACGGAAGACCACACGACACCCATGACCGCCGCACCGGCACCAGCAACCCCGACCTCAGCTCCGGCACCAGCAGGCAACCCGCGCTCGCGCGTCGTCATCGCCAGCCTCGTCGGCACCTCGATCGAGTTCTACGACTTCTACGTCTACGCGACGGCCGCGGTCCTCGTCTTCCCGACGCTGTTCTTCCCGAACGAGGACCCCACGGCATCGCAGCTGTCGTCGTTCGTGACGTTCGCCCTCGCCTTCTTCGCGCGGCCGATCGGGTCGATCATCTTCGGGCACTTCGGTGACCGGGTGGGCCGCAAGACCACCCTCGTCGCGTCGCTGCTCGTCATGGGCACCGCGACGTTCCTGATCGGCTGCCTGCCGACCTTCAGCACCATCGGCGTGTGGGCGCCGGTCCTGCTCGCCGTGATGCGCTTCGCCCAGGGCGTCGGCCTCGGCGGCGAGTGGTCCGGTGCGGCACTGCTCGCCACCGAGAACGCCCCCAAGGGCAAGCGCGGCGTCTTCGGTTCGATGCCGCAGCTCGGCGCACCGATCGGCTTCCTGCTCGCGAACGGCCTGTTCATCGCGATCAACGCCGCGATGCCCGCCGGTGCCGACGGCACCCCGAACGCCGACTTCCAGGCGTGGGGCTGGCGCATCCCGTTCCTGCTCTCCTCGGTCCTGGTCATCGTGGGGCTCTACGTGCGCTTCAAGCTCGTCGAGTCGCCGGTGTTCCGCGGCGTGCAGGAGTCCGGCACGGTCGCGAAGATCCCGCTGGGCCGGGTGTTCCGCACCTCGTGGAAGGCGCTCATCGTCGGCACGTTCGGCATGGTCGCGACGTACGTCCTCTTCTACTTCATGACCACGTTCACGCTGTCGTACGGCACCACCGGTGCCGAGGCCGGTCCGCTCGTCCCGAAGGTCGGCCTCGGCTACAGCCGCGGTGAGTTCCTGACGCTGCTCATGATCGGCGTCGTGTTCTTCGGCATCTTCACCCCGATCGCCGGCATCCTGGCCGACAAGTTCGGGCGCCGGAAGACCCTCATCCCGACCACGATCGGCATCGCGCTGTTCGGTCTGACGTTCCAGTTCTGGTTCGCCGCGTCGCAGGGTCCGATCACGGTGGTGACGTTCCTGATCGTCGGGCTGTCCCTGATGGGGCTGACCTTCGGGCCGATGGGTGCGCTGCTGCCGGAGCTGTTCCCGACGAACGTCCGGTACACCGGCTCGGCGATCGCGTACAACGTCGCGTCGATCCTCGGTGCCTCGCTCGCACCGACGATCGCCCTGGCGCTGTGGCAGGCCGACGGCAACATCTTCCTGGTCGGGCTGTACCTGACGATCGCCGCCGTCGTGACGCTCGTCGCGCTGCTCTTCGTCCGCGAGACGAAGAGCAAGGAGTTCGCCGACGCCTGAGACGCGACCACCTGTGGGACGGGAGGCCCGGTGCCAGCTGGCACCGGGCCTCCCGTCCGTCCGTCGTCGCGTCCACCGGACGGCGCGACCCTGTCCGTCAACTCAGGTTGACAGATGTCGGCGCGTCAATGTAGGTTGACACTCATGGATCGACCGACCATCACGAGCCTCGCGGCCGGAGCCTCCGGGGACGACCCGTTCTCCGCCCTCGCGAACGTGCGCGAGCTCCGCCGTGAACTCGACCGGACCGAAGAACTCGCTGCCCGTGCCGCCCGCAACGCCGGGGCGTCGTGGCAGGAGATCGCGACCCTGCTCGGTGTCAGCCGACAGGCAGTGCACAAGAAGTACGGCAGAAACTAGGAACACGATGAGTCTCCCCTTCGCGCGCCCCAAGAAGACCGACGGCCCCCGCGCCACCTTCGGCCGCCTGTTGTCCTACCTGTTCGAGAACAAGCCGGCGATGGTCGTCATCATCGTGCTGAGCATCCTCGGCGCTGGGGCGTCGCTCGCGCAGCCGCTGCTCGTCAACCAGGTCGTCACGGCGGTGCAGCAGGGCAACACGCTCAGCACGCTCGTCTGGCTGCTCGTCGGGCTCGTCCTGGTCGCCGGCATCCTGAACGGTGTGCAGCACTTCCTGCTCCAGCGTGCGGGCGAGGGCGTCGTGCTCTCGACGCGCCGCAAGCTCATCGCCCGCATCCTCAACCTGCCGATCTCGGAGTTCGACACCCGCCGCACCGGCGACCTGGTGTCCCGCGTCGGCAGCGACACCACGCTCCTGCGCGCCGTCCTGACCCAGGGCCTGATCGAGTCGATCGGCGGCGCCCTCACGTTCATCGGCGCGATCATCGCGATGGCGATCATCGACCCGCTGCTGCTCGTGATCGTGGTCGTCATCGTCCTGGTCGCGATCGTGGTCGTCGGCGGACTGAGTCGGCGCATCCGGATCGCGTCGAAGCGTGCGCAGGAGAAGGTCGGCGACCTGACCGCGGCGGTCGAGCGCGGCATCGGCGCCGTCCGCACCATCCGCGCGGCGGGTGCCACCGAGCGCGAGGTGCACGAGGTCGACGGACACGCGACCGAGGCCTACCAGCGCGGCCTCGACATCGCGAAGATGTCCGCGTTCGTCGTCCCCGTCGCGAGCATCGTCATGCAGGTGGCGTTCATCGCCGTGCTCGGCGTCGGCGGGGCCCAGGTCGCTGCGGGCACCATCACCATCGCCACGCTCATCACGTTCATCCTGCTGCTCTTCATGATGATCATGCCGCTCGGCCAGGCGATGGGCGCTGCCGTCGCGGTCGCCCAGGCGCTCGGTGCGCTCGGCCGGATCGAGGAGATCCTGCACCTGCCGACCGAGGCGCAGGACGACGCCGCTGCGCGCCCCGCCGCCGCGGTGGCCTCCGACGACGCCATCACGTTCGAGCACGTCACGTTCCGGTACGCGGCTGCAGCGGATGCGTCCGGTCCGGACGGCGCCGTCGCGTCCGGCGCGGTGGATCGACCGGGAGGCCCGGATCGGCTCGCCGACGAGCGTCCGGCCGACGACGTGGTGCTCCACGACGTGTCGTTCCGTGTTCCCCGCGGCTCGCGGGTCGCACTCGTGGGCCCGTCCGGTGCTGGCAAGTCGACGACCCTTGCCCTGATCGAGCGGTTCTACGACCCCACCGACGGCGTCATCCGGCTCGGTGGCATCGACGTCCGGGGCATGGACCGCCAGGAGCTCCGCGCCCAGATCGGCTACGTCGAGCAGGACGCCCCGGTGCTCGCCGGCACCATCCGAGCGAACCTGCTGCTCGGTTCGCCGGACGCGACCGAGGACGACTGCGTCCGCGTGCTCGAGGCGGTCAACCTCGGCGAGGTGCTGCACCGCGACCCGCGTGGGCTCGACGCCCAGGTCGGCGAGGACGGCGTGATGCTCTCCGGCGGCGAGCGTCAGCGGCTGGCGATCGCCCGCGCCCTGCTCGCCGCTCCCCCGATCCTGCTGCTCGACGAGTCGACGTCGTCGCTCGACGGCGTGAACGAGCAGAAGATGCGACTGGCGATCGACGCCGTCGCCGAGGACCGCACCCTGCTCGTCATCGCGCACCGGCTCTCCACCGTGGTGGACTCCGACGTCATCGTCGTGCTCGAGCACGGCCGGGTCGTCGGCGCCGGCACGCACTCCGAGCTCGTCGAGTCGACGCCGCTTTACCGCGACCTGGCGAAGCACCAGCTGCTGGTCTGAGCCCCGCCATCGGGCCCGTTCAGGCGGCGAACGGGTCCGGGGTGAGCACGTACACGGTCTCGAGGTACTCCTCGATGCCCTCGTGCGAGCCCTCGCGGCCGAGGCCGGACGACTTCACCCCGCCGAACGGGAACGCTGCGTTCGACACGACGCCGGTGTTCAGCCCGAGCATCCCGGTCTCCAGGCGTTCGGCGAGCCGCTGCCCGCGCGGGAAGTCCGTCGTGAACGCGTAGGCGATGAGCCCGAACTCGGTGTCGTTGGCGAGCCGGATGCCCTCGTCCTCGGTCGCGAAGCGGGTGATCGACACGACCGGTCCGAAGATCTCGGTCGTCAGGATGTCCGAACCCGGCTGCACGTCGTCGAGCACCGTGGGCGCGTAGTAGGTGCCGGGCCGCTCGACGCGGTGTCCGCCGGTGACGAGCCGCGCGCCGCGGGTGACCGCGTCGTCGACGAGTCCGGCAGCCTTGTCCACTGCACGGTCGTCGATGAGCGGCCCCATCGTCGTGCCGTCCTCGGTGCCCCGGCCGATGCGGAGCGCGTCGACCTTCGCAGTGAGGGCGGCCACGAACGCGTCGGCGATGCCGTCCTGCACGAAGAACCGGTTGGCGGCCGTGCAGGCCTCGCCGACGTTCCGGAACTTCGCGAGCATCGCAGCGGTGACGGCGGCGTCGAGGTCGGCGTCGTCGAACACCAGCAAGGGGGCGTTGCCGCCGAGCTCCATGCTCGTCCTGAGCACGTTGTCCGCCGCCTGCTTGAGGAGCGCGGACCCGACCGGCGTCGATCCGGTGAAGGTGAGCTTGCGGAGGCGGCGGTCGGCGATGATCGGCTCGGACAGGCCCTTGGCGTCGCGGGACGGCACCACGTTGAGCACGCCGTCCGGCAGCCCGGCACGGCGGAACAGCTCGACCAGGAACAGCGTGGTCAGCGGCGTGAGCTCCGCAGGCTTCACGACGACCGTGCAGCCGGCCGCCAGTGCGGGGCCGATCTTGCGGGTCGCCATGGCGAGGGGGAAGTTCCACGGGGTGATCGCGTAGACCGGGCCGACCGGACGCTTCAGGACGATCGCGCGTCCGGTGCCCTCGGGGTTGGTGCGGTAGTCGCCGCCGATGCGGACGGCCTCTTCCGAGAACCAGCGGAGGAACTCGCCGCCGTAGACCACCTCGCCGCGGGCCTCGGCCAGGGGCTTGCCCATCTCGAGCGTCATCAGGGCGGCCAGGTCGTCCTCGTGCGCGCGGACCAGGTCGAACGCGCGGCGGAGGACGTCGGAGCGCTGGCGCGGTGCGGTGGCCGCCCACTCCTGCTGCGCGGCGACCGCGGCGTCGAGCGCGGCGATGCCGTCCTCAGGGGTGGCGTCGGCGACCTCGGCCAGCACGTCGCCGGTCGAGGGGTCGCGGACGGCGAACGTCGCGGCGCTCGTCGACGGGCGCCAGGACCCGCCGATGAACAGGCCGGTCGGGACGCCGTGCACGGTGACGTGCTCGTCGCCCACGGTCGTGGTGAGGTCGCCGGTGGTGGTGAGGTCGCCGGTCGCGGTGCTCGTGTCGGTGCTCGTCTCGGTGTCGGTCTCGGTGTTGGTCTCGGTCACAGCTGTGCTCCTCCGGGGTTCGCGAGCCCCTCGTCCATGTCGCTGCGGTCGACGTGCCCGCCGGCCGCTCGGATGTCGTCGAGCGCGCGGGCGCTGCGCTCGTCGTCGACGCCGGCCACCAGGTCCTCGTAGACCGCGACGTCGATGCCGGCAGCGCGGGCGTCGAGGGCCGAGGCCCGGACGCAGTGGTCGGTGGCGATGCCGACGATGTCGACGGAGTGCACCCGGTGCTCGGTCAGGATCTCCGGCAACGGCACGCCCGACTCGGTCCGGGCCTGGAACGCCGAGTAGTCCGGCGTGCCCTGGCCCTTGAAGACGTCGACGTCGATCGGCTCGGTGTCGAGCTCCGGGTGGTACTCGGCGCCCGGTGTGCCGGCCACGCAGTGCACGGGCCACGTGTCGACGAAGTCGGGGCCCTCGGGTCCGGCGAAGTGTCCGCCGTTGTCGTCGTCGCCGTGGTGCCAGTCGCGGGAGCCGACGATCAGGTCGTACTCCTCGGCGTGCCGGCCGAGGAACGCGCTGATCCGTTCCGCGAGGGCCGCGCCCCCGGTGACACCGAGCGCACCGCCCTCGGTGAAGTCGTTCTGGACGTCGACGATGAGGAGAGCCCGTGCCATGGGCCCATCCAACACCCGGTGACTCAGGAGTCGGTGAGCTTGCTCCCGCACGAGTAGGCCGCAGCGGTCACCGCGTCGAGCGCCGGCAGCGCGGCCGCGCGCGACGACCCGATGGCGTAGAACGCGAAGGTCAGGCGCGATCCGTCCGCGGCGTCGATGTACCCGCCGAGGGTGTTCGCGCTGTCGATCCACCCGGTCTTCGCGTGCACCTTGCCGCGGGCGACGGCGTTCGCGCCGGTGAAGCGGCTGGCGAGGGTGCCGGACTGGCCCGACACGGGCAGGGCGTTCGCGAGGGTGCCGAGACCCTTCGCACCGGCGGCGACCTGCACCATGAGGTGGGCGACGAAGTTCGGCGACACCGCGTTGGCGGCGCTCTCGCCCGAGCCGTCCTTGATGACGATGCCGGCCGGGTCGACGCCGTAGGAGCCGAGCGCCGACTGGTACACCGAGGTCAGCGAGGCCGCCGACCCGTTCGAGCCGGACTCCTTCGACGACACCCGGGCGAGCATCTCGGCGAGGGTGTTGTCCGAGTTCGGGATCATCTGCCCGATCAGCGTCGACACCGGCTGCGACGAGACCGTCGCGATGGTGTTCGTGCTGGTCGTGGCGCGCTTGACGATCTGTGCCGACCCGGCCCCGGCGACCCCGGCGTTCGCCAGTGCCGTCCGGAACGCGGTGCCCGCACGGCCGACCGGGTCCTCGGACCGGGGCGAGGTCGCCGCGGCCGGGTTCGCCCGGTCACCGTCGACCATGAGCGCCGTGACCTTCGGCTGGTACCCGATGGTGCGCTCGGACACCGGCCACGTGGGGTCCCACGCGTCGGCGTCGCTCCAGTACGTGTCATCGGTCACGATGGTGGTGACGGGGGTGTTGCCGACCTTCGCCTTGACCTGCTGGGCGAGCTGCGCGAGCGTCGGGGCCCCCGGGTAGACCGTGCCGTTGCCGGCGGACAGCGTGGCGTCGCCGTGCCCGACCAGCGCGATGGTCCCGCCGGACTCCTGTGTGACGGTGGTCGGGATGCGGTGGTCGCCGCCGAGCACCGCGAGCGCCGTCGCCGTCGTCAGGGTCTTCATGACGCTGCCGGTCTGGGCGGCCTTGTCGCCGTCCTTCGAGAACAGGACCTCGCCGGTCTTCGCGTCCATGACGTACCCCTCGAACGCGCCGAGACCGCTCGCCGACGCCGCACCGGCGATCGAGCAGGTGCGCAGCGCGGACGGGCCGGCCGGGTCCCTCGGCACGGCGCGGGCGTCCGGGGTGGGTGTCGGCGTGCTCGTCGGTCGCTTCGTGGTGGCGGTCGACCGGCTCGGGGTCGAGGTCGCGCGCGACGTGGTCGCCGGCGCGGCCGTCGTGCCCGTGTCCGGTGTCATCGCGGCGGCGACCGCGACGGCCCCGCCCGAACCGATCACGAGCAGGGCTGCGAGCCCACCGGCGATCCAGGGCACCGGGCGGCGCACGGCGGAGGCGCGCGCGGCTGCGACGGCGGCGCGGACACGCTCCGGTACGGAAGGCGGGGTGGGCTGCTGCTCGGACATCGTGACCGATCCTACGGAACTGCGGCAGGAGCCTCCAGGCCGGATCGTCCCGATGTGGACGACGCGACCCGGATCAGGGCGCTGTGGAGGCGTCGTCCGCGGGGTAGTGCACGCCGACCTGGCGGCGGGCCTCGTCCATGACGGCCATGATCGCGACCGACTGTTCGGCGTCCATCGGACCGCCCTCGTGCACGCCGGACGTGACCATCGCCTCGAACGCGCGCGCCTCGTGGCCGTAGCCGGCGAGCTCCTCGCGCGCGTCGAACTCCTCGACCACGACACCGTCGCGGTCGCGGATCCGCCAGGTGGTCGGG
Organism: Curtobacterium sp. 18060; assembly: GCF_902706105.1. NCBI lineage: Bacteria > Bacillati > Actinomycetota > Actinomycetes > Micrococcales > Microbacteriaceae > Curtobacterium > Curtobacterium sp. 18060. The sequence goes on from NZ_CACSJV010000016.1 coordinate 61,070, forward strand.
GTGTACCAGGTCGAGTCGACGTCGATGCGCCCCGCTTCCCCGATGACCGAGGCGGTGTTCGGACTGCGCAGGTCCATCCCGAAGTGCACCATCGACTGCGCGCCGCCCTCGTGCGTCAGGACCATGCCCATCTGCGTGTCGACGCCCTGCTCGCTCAGCGTGCCGGCCGCGACGAGCGAGGTGGGCACACCGAGCACGTCCACCGCGAACGACACCGGGTACACGCCCAGGTCCAGCAGGGCTCCACCGCCGAGGGCCGGATCGCGCAGCCGGTGCGACGGGTCGGTGGGCAGGGCCTGGTGGTGCGTCGCCTCGACGAGCACCGGCCGGCCGATGCGCCCCTCGGCCAGGACCTCGCGGATCATCGCCATCTGCGGCAGGAACCGGGTCCACATCGCCTCGGTCACCGCGACACCGGCTCGACGGGCGGCATCGACCACGGTCCGCGCCTCGGCCGCCGTCATCGTGAAGGCCTTCTCGACGAGGACGTGCTTGCCGGCGCGGATCGCGAGCAGGGCGTCCTCGGCGTGCCGGACGTGCGGGGTCGCGACGTACACGGCGTCGACCGTGTCGTCGGCGACGAGGTCCTCGTAGGAGCCGTGCGCCCGTGGGATGCCGAACTCCGCCGCGAACGCCTCGGCACCGTCGCGGGTGCGGCTGCCGACCGCCGTGAACTCGATGCCCGCGGCGACGCAGTCGCCGACGAAGGACCGGGCGATGCCGCCCGTGCCGATGACTCCCCAGCGAACCGTCATGGGGCCATGTCTACCAGGACTGGCCGCAGCACTTTGGTATGGACTCCACGGGTGATTGCCAGCTAACGTGCTGCGAGATCCCCCATCCGGGGGTCACTCCTCCCCGAGTCGAAGGTGTGCAGGTCCTCCATGCGCCGTTCCGTCCTCTCCGTCGTCGCCACCAGCGCCGCGATCGTCCTCACGTCCACCCTCGTCGGCGGTCCGGCCAGCGCACACGGGTGGGGCGACCCAGGACACGGACCGGGACACTCGCCAGGGCACTCCGCCGACGCCGGCCTGACCCCGCGGACGCACTTCACGATGGCTGCCGACGGCACGTCCGGTGCGACCCAGGGCGGCGAGGGCATCCCGAACATCGACTCCGTCAAGAAGACCATCGCCACCTACTACGGCGACCCCGGCACGGGCCTGGCGAACCGGACCGACTCCCCCTACATCCGCGAGATGCGATCGATCGTCGCCCGCCAGGGAGCGTCGCTGCAGCGCATCCACGACCGCGCCGTCCGGCACGGCGAGAAGCCCGCGATCGTCCTCGACGCCGACGACACCACCCTGTGGACGTACGACATGGAGGTCGCGGACATGCACTTCGTCTTCGACCCCGCACGGCAGGACGAGTGGGTGCAGGACGAACGGTTCGCCGCCACCCCGTCCATGGTCGGCTTCGTCAACCGCGCCGCCGCGATGGGCTTCACCGTGTTCGGACTGACCGGCCGGAACGACGACCAGAAGACCGCAACCGTGCAGAACCTGTCGAAGGTCGGCTACACCGCCTTCACCGAGGACCGCTTCTTCACGAAGTGGACCGGCAAGGGCGCCTCGCAGCAGCCGTCGTACGTGACCTGCGCCGCCGCGAGCTGCACGACCGTCGAGTACAAGGCGCTGACCCGCAAGCACATCGAGCAGGACCTCGGCTACGACATCACGCTGAACATCGGCGACCAGTGGAGCGACCTGCAGGGCGGGTACGCCGACCGGTCCCTCAAGCTGCCGAACCCCACCTACTCCCTCCCCTCGGCCGATCTGCCCGGCGTCTCCGAGCCCCGGCTCGCGCCCCGCACACAGTTCACGATGGCTGCCGACGGCTCCTCCGGTGCGACCCAGTCCGGTGAGGGCATCCCGAACATCGACTCCGTCAAGAAGACCATCGCCACCTACTACGGCGACCCCGGCACGGGCCTGGCGAACCGCACCGACTCCCCGTACATCCGCGAGATGCGGTCCCTCGTCCGGCGGCAGGCCCCCGTCGTCGCCGCCCAGTGCGCCGTCGGCCGCAAGCTGCACCGCAACCCCGCGATCGTGCTCGACGCCGACGACACCACGCTCTGGACCTACGACATGGAGGTCGCGGACATGCACTTCGTCTTCGACCCCGCACTGCAGGACGAGTGGGTGCAGGACGAACGGTTCGCCGCGACCCCGTCGATGACCTCGCTCGTGTCGATCGCACAGCGTTCCGGCTGCACGATCATCGGGCTGACCGGCCGGAACGCCGATCAGGAGACCGCCACCATCGACAACCTGCAGCGCGTCGGCTACCCGCAGTTCTCGGCCACGAAGCGCGGCACCGAGACGTACTACACGAAGTGGACCGGGGTCGGGGCGTCGCAGCAGCCGTCGTACATCACCTGCGCCACGGCGAAGTGCACCACCGTCGAGTACAAGTCACAGACCCGGGCGCACATCGAGTCACGATCCGGCGGACGCTACGACGTGGTCGCGAACTTCGGCGACCAGTACAGCGACCTGCTCGGGGGCTCGGCGGACCGCAGCGTCAAGCTGCCGAACCCGACGTACTACCTGCCCTGAGGCCGACACACGCCCTCAGCGGCGGTGCTTGCCGAGCGCCGCGTCCGGCGCCGCCAGCGGGTGGTTGCGGAACCACCGCAGCAGGGCGCGGGCCTTGCTCGTGTCCGCACTGCTGTCGCCGTCGACCAGGAACGCGTCGAACCCGTCCGGCAGCGGCGTCTCCGCGTCGCGGTCGAACGCCATCGTCCACTCGCCGAAGCGCGGCGTGTGGATGCGCTCCTCGACGAGCAGGCCGACGTCGGTGTGGCGAGGGTCGTCGATGATGCGCTGGTAGGTCTCGAGCACGGCGTCCTCCGGGCCCTCCAACAGCTGCATGAAGCGGCCGTCCTTGTAGACGAGCAGACCGGACAGGCCGGACGCGGCGTTGCGTGACCTGGCGTGCTCGAGCAGCGCGTCCAGCCGTTCCTGGTCGAAGGGCTCGTCAGCGGCACTCATGTAGAGGAGGGACAACAGCATGACGACCTGACGACCTTTCGACGCCCGGAGTGGGCTCGGTCTCGATCGTGGCCGATGGACGTCGCTTCCGGGAATCCCCAGAACGGGGAAGAACGTGCGGTGATCCGCACCCGTCACCGAGGATCGTACGTGCGGACCCAGTCGATCTCGAGGTGGCCCGGGTCACCCCAGTTGCCGACCTGGAACATGTAGCGGTGCGGGGACGACGGGACGTTCCGGGCGACCGTGTACACCAACTCGCCGTCGAGGTAGTAGTTGACCGCTCGGCCCGGGATCCACTCCATCGTGTACGTGTGCCACGAGCTCCAGGACACGCGGGTGTTGTAGTGGTCGAACCGCTTCTCGTGACCGGGGACCATCGAGTGGTGGAACACGCGGGGCGTGCTGTCGAAGTTGCCCTCGGGGAAGTTGACCTCGCCGTCGCCCCAGTCGTCCGACGTCGGCCACAGCATGACCGCGACGCCGTTGTCGGCGCCGCCGGTCGCACGCGCTCGGATGCTGAACGTCCCACCCACGTGTGACCAGGCATCCTCCGGGGTGCCGAAGGTGCCAGCCGCACCGTGCTCGCCGTCCAGGGCGACGTCCATGTACCCGTCGTGCGCGCTGATCTGCGAACCCGACCAGTACCGTCCACCGGTGCCGTCCGGGTACGGCTGCCACGACTGCGCGTACGTCGCAGCGAACGGCCCGTCCGCCGCCGCCGGTGTGTCGAAGTCGACCGAGAAGGTCGGCACCCGGCCGATCGTCGGGTCGGGGCGGACAGCGGGGCCGTCCGCCCGCAGTGGCGTCGCGTTCGTCTGCTGCCCCTGGGACGCAGCGGCTGCCGACGAGCGGCTGGATTCGGGAACTGCGGCGGCGCTCACGGCGAGTGCCGCTGCCGCCGCACCCACGAGGACGATCATCGTCACACGGGTGAGCACGGTGCCTCCATCGATCGTCCGCCGGAGGAGGCTGGGCGATGTGGTTCTTGCGTCGCAGGGACCCCCGCGACGTCGTCACGCTATCCCGGGCCCCGTGCCCCTGTCTGTCCTGCGGCCGAAGCGTGCGGCTTCACGCCAACAGAAAAATCCCCGGTCAGGACCTGATGCAGATCCGTGACCGGGGATGTGTGCTGAGCCGCCTGTCGGAATCGAACCGACGACCTATTCATTACGAGTGAATAGGAGCGGTAGACTGTGGCTACTCGGCAAGCGCTGAAACTGGCGGCCTATCCCCGGAATGATGCGGATCGGGCTACCATCGAGACGAGCAACTGCAACCACGTGGTTGCGGTTAAGTGTGTGTACCGATGTGTGTACCGGGAGGAACAGTGCCGAGGAAGCGGGATTCCGGCGATGGAGGGCTCTACGCCATCCGCGGCGGCAAGCTCTACCGGGGCGTCATCGACGACGGCTTCCACCCCGATGGCCGCCGTCGCCAACGCGTTGTGACGTCGAAGACCAAGGAAGGTGCGCGCCGCAAGCTCGATGCGATCAAGAAGCAGATCCAGCAGCACGGCGCCGCACTCGACACGAAGACCACGCTCGAGCAGTGGGCGACGCACTGGCTCGAAACGGTCGGCAAGCCGAACCTCAAGCCGAACACTCTGCTGTCGTACGAATCGGTGAGCCGGAACTGGATCGTCCCGACCATCGGCGCGAAAAAGGTCGCGTTCCTCAAGCCGTCCGACGTTCGAATCATGACGAAGGCCGTCGCCGACGCCGGTCGTACATCTGCGACGTCGAGGAAGGCGTACCAGGTGCTGTCGCTCATGCTCGAGTCGGCGCGGGTCGATGGCATCGCCGCGCGCAACGTGTGCGAGGACGTCAACGCCCCGGTGCAGGGCGAATCAAACCGTGGCGCACTGAGTACGGAAGCGGCACTGTCCGTCCTTAAGGTCGCCGCAGAGCACGACGACGGAACCCGCTGGTGGGTCGCACTACTGAGCGGTCTGCGCCAAGGCGAGCGCATTGGTGCTCGCCTCGACTCCCTCGACCTCGACTCCGACCAACCGACGATCGGCGTCGAGTGGGCGCTGTCCGAAGTGCCCTTCGAACACGGCTGTGGCCGCATCGAAGACGGCACCTGGCGCTGCGGCAAGACTCGCGCTGGCTCTTGCACAAACCGCCGGCTCCGGATCCCTGACGGTTTCGAGTACCAGCAGCTCAACGGCCGCCTCTGCCTCATTCGCCCGAAGTCCGGCAAACCTCGGTATGTGCCGCTCATGCCGGCGCTCGCTGAAGCGCTTCGCCGTTACCTGGTCAAGACTGCCGACCGGCCGAACCCCTACGGACTGATCTGGCGCAAGGCGAACGGTGAACCGTACCTGTGGGGCGAGGACGAGCAGACGTGGCGCGATCTGCTGTTCGAGGCCGGCGTCATCGCTGAGGACCAGCGCGCGCCCGGCTCCCCCGTTCCGACGACGCACTGGGCACGGCACACGACCGCGACCGTGCTAATGGAGCTCGGTGTCGACGCGAAGATCATCGGCGAGATTGTCGGCCACCAGTCCGAAGCGGTCACCCGCCGCTACCAGCACGTGTCGTCTGCTGCCGCACGCGATGCGATGGACAAGCTCGGCTCGCACTTCGCCCTCGAAACTTGAGGCGAGAGCTCGGCGTCGAAAAGAAGCCCCGCTCGCAGGAGCGAGCGGGGCTTCTTCGTTCAGTTCAGGCTGTTCGGGCTGCCAATCGGCGGGATCGTCTACGGGCGGCTTCGTCACGCACGAGACGCTCGGCCTCGGCGCGGCGCTCGGCGCGAACTTTCGGGTCTGAAAGATCGGGCATGCGACGCGGCTCTTCGGAAGTGCTGGTTGCCAACTTTGTCATCGTTCTGCTACCTCCTGCGTCGAAGTGTACGTCTGACTGCCGACAGGTTCTCATGCAACTCGCTGGATGTCATCGTCCGCGAATTTCAAAGGCGATGGCGAGACAGTGAGCCAACGTAGACATGACCGCAACGTCGGTCTCGTCGAGGTCTCCCGGCTCGGGAGCGTCAACAGTGAGCATGCCAAGGACGTCCGTCCCTGACCAGATGGAAGCTGAGATGAAGGTTCGATAGCCGCGCCCTGATCCCTTCCAATCTGGGTCGGACTCCATCTCGATGTCAGGCACGAACTTGGTCTCATGCTTCTCCAGCCAGGCGAAGACCGCGTCGCCACGTCCGCCTTCGCCCGTGACGAACGCACGTGGGGTGTCCTTTTGGCGTCCGGAACTGTCTTCGACCTCGAGTCGCTTCTTGCGTCCCCGGGTGCTGTCGACCCGATACACCACCATGCGCACGTCCACGGAACGAGGGAAGAGCGTCGGCATCGCTCGTAGCACGGCGCTCACGACCTTCTGGTAGGGCTCCACCCTCTTGTCGGATGGCCGGGCAGCAAGCACGGTGATACGCCGGAGGATCGGCTGGAAAGCGTCGGTCATGGCGAGCTGCGCATCAGCACCCTCTGCCTGCTTCGCCTGTGTCTCACGCTTGCGAGCCTCGTCAATGCCAGCTGCGAGCAGACCCGCGACGACGAACGATGCGATACCAACCCAGACCCAGAAGGTACGCCAGTCCGTCCAATCAGGAAGGCCGGCCAGGAACAGCGCCAGAGCGCTGGCGGCCCCTGCCAACACCGACAAGACCAGGAGCAGGCGGGGAGCGACGCCGAATAGGCGATCGACCGATTGGTGAGCACGGTCAACAAGTCGCAAGCGCCGCTGGGGCGTTCGGCTTGTCGGTCGTTGATATGGCACGAAAGGTGACCCTATCTCGTTCGACGGCCTCAGCGACCTCGTAGCGCACGCACTTTGACCGGACCTCCGCAGGGTCGAGTGCGGCTGCCCTAAGGGAGGGTCGAACCGCGCCGACCACGTATCTAGCAGTACCGGCGCCCCTCGTGGCACAATCGGTACCACGTAGCGAAGCTGCGCCCAGAACTCAGAACCCCCGAGCAGTCAGGCTCGGGGGTTTCGTCGTTCCAATAGGCATGGAGCAGGCGTCCTGCCGGCGAGGTGCCCGCCGAGCCCTACCGCTGCGCGAGATAGAAGCGGGAGGCGCCAGCTACTTCTCGACGCCGCCGCCCGCTCCTGCAGCATCGCCCTGCGAGCCAGGAGGCGTCGGGTCGTTTGACTGCTGGATAGCTTCAGCAAGCATCGAAAGCACGCGCTGCACCACAACGCCACGTTTTGGCTCTGGAAGAACTTCCAGCAACGGCCCGATCACAGCCATCCAACTTTGGGTGGACGTACTCAGCGCGGCACCCTTCAGCTGGATGTCGAGCGCCCGGAACAAGCGTTCAAGCACGTCGACCTGACCAGTGACCATCCCCCGCTCGATGTTTCGGATCGTTCTCGGGGACACGTTCGCGGCGAACGCGAGGTCTTCCTGGGTCATGTCCCTGGCGTGCCTTAGGTCGCGAACAGCTGCGCCGTAGAACAAGCGCTCTTGCGCTGTGGCGCGCCGGAGATCCACCTGCGTCCAGTCGATTTCTTGCCCGTCGGCTCCTGTACTCACGCCTCCGACACTACTGGTTCTTGCCGGTTGGCGGCAAGGGAACCGGCAAAACCCACTGTTTTCCTTCCCCTTACCGGCAGAAAGGCGTACTCTCTTGCCTATGACCAACCGATCGAGTCACCCGGGGGTAGGCATCCGTCTACTTCGCGAACGTGCGGGTCTCACCCAAGACGAAGTCGCTCTCCTCATGGGAGCGTCGCCCACCTACCTCTCTCGCGTCGAGAACGGGGCTGTGAAGGCCTCCGATCTCTGGCTCGGCAATGCAGCCTCGGCCATCGGCAGCTACCTGGCCGAACCCCGACCTCTCGATCTCAGGGGTGCGGCGTGAACGCGCGGATCGAGTTTGCGCCAGCGCTCTTCACCCGAGAGCTCGCCGCTTACTACCTGAGCTGCAGCCTCCGAGACGTCGACGACCTCAGGGCCAAGGGCGAGCTCATCCCGGTCGGCGACTCCAAGCGGATCAAGTTCCGCAAGGAAGACCTGGACCGACATGTCGCATCGCTGCCCGAACGCGACTGACCGATGGTCCAGCTCCTTCGTCGCTTCATAGCCGCCGTCCTCATCGCCGAGGACCCGATCCCCTGCTACAGCAAGCTCGACCACCTCGACGGTCTACCCGAACGGAGTACCACCCCGTGACCGATCTCCTGAACTTTCAGTACGACGGCCTGAACGTCCGCACGCTGGTCATCGACGGCGAGCCCTGGTTCGTTGGGGTCGATGTCTGCAGGGCGCTCGGGCTCATGAACCCGCGCGATGCTCTTGGCAGGCTGGATGTTGATGGGGTCGGTAGTGCCGACGTCATCGACAGCATGGGCCGCACCCAGAACGCCAAGGTCATCAACGAATCCGGCCTGTACGAGCTCATCTTTCAGTCCCGCACCCCCTTCGCGGCTGAGTTCCGCCGCTGGGTCACACGCGATGTGTTGCCGACGATCCGCCGCTCGGGTTCGTACGTCGAGACTCCTGCCGAAGACGACACGACTCTCATCGCTCGAGCTCTGCAGGCATCCGCTCGGATGCTCGAGCAGAAAGACGCCAAGATCGCCGAGCTCGCACCGCGAGCGCTGGCATGGGACGAGATAGCGGACGGCACGGGTGACTACGACGTCGCAGACGCGGCCAAGATGCTCGCGCGCGCTGGTATCCCGCTCGGATCGCAACGCCTCTTCCGGCAGCTCAACGATCTCGGCTGGATTTACCGCGGCAGCGCTGGGAAGTGGAAGGCCCGTCAGGCACAGGTCGATGCCGGCTACCTCGCCGAGCGACCGATGTCGCACCACCATCCGCGCACCGGAGAAGTCGTCGTCGACCCCCCCGCAGGTGCGCGTCACGTTGAAGGGCCTCGAGCGGCTCCGCGTCCGGCTCGGCGACTTGACCACCTCGCGCTTCAGCACGGCCGTCTGACGACTGCCATACAGACCGAAGGCCCTCGAGGTGCAACTCGAAGGCCCTCACTCCCGAAGGAGAAACACAGAATGTCTACGTCCATCATCGCATCGAACACCGACATCGGCGCAACCCTCAGGGCACTCCGGACCCAGGGCCGACTGTCGCAGCAGCACCTCGCATCGACCATCGGCACCACCACCGCCTACCTCGCGAAGCTCGAAGAAGGCCTCGTCACTCCAACGCAGAGCTACGTCGGGAAGATCCTCGACGCCGTAGTCAAGCTGCTCGACGCTCCCCCGCGTCCCTGCCTCATGCTCGGCTGCAAGGTCACGCACAAGCCAGACGAGATCGTCTTCCACCACGCGGACACCATCGCCGGCGACTGGGGTTCGGTCGAGGTCCGCATGTGCGAGGGGCAGGACAAGGAGTGGGTCACCTACCTCCGTATCGAGGACGAGTACGCGACTTCCGCTGACTCGTTCCGCGCGATCGACCGCGCGTACAAGACGGCGAGCGCCCTCGCTGCTGCGCTGAACCGTCACCCCGCGGCGGTGCGCCGATGAGCGCGTGGGCGCCGACGCCGGCCGAGCGTCGCAAGTACCGGGACTACACCGTCGAGTTCCGGCGAGCAGAACACCGCCACGTCCACATCACGACGGTCGACGGGCACGTCGGGCGAGCTGTTGCCCTCTACTACCGGATCCCGTCGCTCAAGAAGTTCGTCGTCTACGACTACCCCGGGACGAGCGACCGCGAGCGTCGCCAGATCGAGCAGTGGGGGCTCGCGCTTCCCAGCGGAGAATGGGCACGATTTGCTGACGTGTGGGAGCGTCGCCAAATCCTCGGCCGCGTTGTGTTCACGCAGCAGATCGTGACCTTCGCAGACGACCCGTTCGCCCAGCTCGAGCTCGAGCTGATGATCGACGCGGACAGCGAGGTGAGCGTCTGATGGCCGGAGTCTGCGCGCTTGAGCGCCAAGCCCAGACGAACGCGGCGCAAGCAGCATGGAACCGATGGCTGCCCTCCGTGGAGCACCACGGCGGCGAGACAATCGTGACCCTCGGCCCGGTGCACCTGGTGTGGTCGTTCGGAGTGCTCGTAGCGTTCGCGGCACCGGGCGTAGCAATGGCGAGCGAGAACCTATGGGGAGCCGCGACCGACCGCCACCTTCGTCGCTTCCAACGCGACCACGGCCTCGCCTGGAACGACCGCACTGTCCGGGAGATCTTCGAACGGATGGCGGACATCGCACTGTTCGTCCCGGACGATTCGGTGACCGAGGACGGTAGCTCATGACCGGCGCAGAAGTCGTGGTAGCGGCATCTGCGGTGCTGGAGCGCCTGCCTTGGATGCCCGTCGAGTGCTGGGGCACCGGCAAGCTACGTCCCAAGAACACGCGAGCGCTCCGCCTGCAGATCAACCTGTTCCACAAGCGCTGGCCCGCCGACTGGAACAACTGCCAAGCCTGCCGTCGGCCTACCGCAGATCTCACGCTTGACCATTGGATCCCGCTCAGTCGCGGCGGATGCAACCACCTCCACAACCTCAGGCTGATGTGTGTCGTCTGCAACCGGGACAAGGGGAACCTCATGCCGTGGCAGTGGGCGCTCGCACGCTCCGGCATGACCAAGTTCGGCAACCATCCATCCATGGGGCGGGCTGCACAGAACGGCATGACGCACGCGACCACTGACGCTGAGGAAAAAGCCGTGCGCTTCCTCGTCCAGGAAGGGGACCGAATTTTGAAGGTAGCCAAATCCATGGCTCACAAGAGCTCCGTGCCGTACGAGGTTGCTCTGTCCATCGTTCGCGAGCGCATCGAAGACCGCCTTCGCGAGCAAGAAAGGCCGATCGATGTTCAGCCACTCTGAGGAGCTCTGATGGCCGTGTCGCAGGCGCTACTGATCGATCCCGACTTCATCCCGCTCCGCGCTGCTCTCGTCCGGGAGCTCGGTGCGATGGAGGCGATCGTGTGGCAGCTCATCTACTTCCGTACAGCGCAACAGAGCCCTCACCGGTACGAGAGGGACGGTGAGTCGTGGTGGCGCGCGAACCGTGAAGAGCTCGCGCGAGCGTCTGGACTCTCTTCCGACCAGATCAAGCGAGTGATCGCGAAACTCGAGAAGTCTGGACACCTCGATGCGGCCGAGCACCGAGAGGACGGCATCACTGATCGGACCAAGTCGTACCGGTGCGTGACGGAGGAATCCGCGCAGTCGAGTGGTGCGAATCCGCCCAGTCAAGAGCGGGGCGATTCCGCCCAGTCTTCCTCTAAGAAGTCAGAAGAATGGGTGAGTACTTCGTACTCACCGCGATCGGACGGATCTGCACACTCGGAGCTCTTCGAGCAGGCGTGGGAGCACTGGCCGAAGAAGGAAGCCCGGAAGCCAGCGTTCGAGAAGTTCAAGCGACTCGTCCGCGACCGCAAGATCAGCGCGGAGAAACTCGCCGCCGAGATCATTCGCCACGGCGACGCCTTCACCGCATCCGGGAGGCAAGTCCAGTACGTCCCGGGACTCCTCCCCTGGCTCAACCAGGAGCGCTGGTCCGACGACCTCGCTCACCCCACGGCCACCCAGACCAAGCAGACCGCGTTCCACCGAAACCTCAGCACCGTCGAACACTTCGCCCAGGAGGCACAGCATGAACAAGCTCGAGCTCTCGAAGCTGCTGACCACGTTCTCCCTCGTTGACCACCGCAACATCGACCCCGAGACGGTGAACGCCTGGTACGACGTTCTCGGTGACCTCGACGTCGACTTCGCCTACGAGGCGGGCGTGGAGCACTTCCGTGAGTCCACGGACTACTTGAAGCCGGCGCACATCGTGGCTGGCGCTAAGCGGCTGCAGCAGCAGAACGTGGCAGCCGTCCGTGAAGGACGAGCGCGAGGCGTCATTCCCTCGGAATGGCCGGACACGCAGAAGCTGTCACCGGCGCTCGCCGACGCTCTTTCTGCCGACCGAGCTGCCCGCCGCGGCGTGTGGATCGGCCGGTCCTGGTTCGAGTCCTGGGACGCGTACAACGATTTCGAGCAGCGACGCGATATCGAGCGCCAGCACGGCTTCGGAGCGATTGCCAACCCCGCTGAACCCGCAGCCCCGGAGTACCTGCGGTGACCCCCTCGAACGCCCACCCGACTGCACCCGATCCGACGAGGAACAGCATGACCATCACCCAGCAGCCCGAGGAAGAAGCAGCCGTCGACCCCAAGGTTCTCCTCTCGCTCGCAGCAGCTCGAGCACGCCACCGGCTCGGTGAGGCTCCGGGCCTGATCGCCTATGTCCGGACGCTCATCACGCCGGCAGGGGCTCAGCGCTCGGACGGACTCCCCCGCCCCGCTTCGAAGGAAGCACCGGCACCCCTCCGAGTGGACGCCGTCGACGATTCCGACGCCGCGTACGCGCAGCTGCTCAACTGGGTCGCGTACTGGTCCGAGACCCTGCACATCGCTCCCCCTGTCACAGCGACGTACGCATGGTCGAACAGCCGAGAGGTGCAGGGGTTCCGCGCTGGCGTCGCTCCAGAGGGCGCAGCCGTCCTGGTGCGAAACTCGACCGTGTGGCTCCTGCTGCACCAGGACAAGATCGAACGCCACCAGCAGGCCAGCGCCTACTTCGACGACGTCGCAGCGATCGTCTGGGACCTCCGGAAGAAGTTCCCCCGCGAAGGCCGAGGTCCACGCCCGGTCTTCCCGCGGCCCTGCCCGGTCTGCGGGGACCCGTCCATGGGCGTCGAGTGGCACTCGGAGCAGCTGCAGGACTTCAAGCTCGTGTGCTCCTACTGCGGCTTCGAAGGCGACACCGCCGCGCTTCTGAAGGAGCGGGACCTCGCCGAGCTCCTGCGTGACATGCGCTCCGAGGAAGTCGCAGAACCGACTACGTGGTGGACGAAGAAGCAGGCTGCCCGAGAAATGCGGATCACACCGCAGACTCTGAACCGGTACATCCAGCAGGACGGGCTGAAGACCCACACGGCGGACGGGGCGGTGTACGTGAACGCGGACCAGCTGCGTGAGATCTGGCGAGGCAAGCGGATGCGAGACCAGAACCCGCGGCTGCAGCAGGGAGCATAATCATCTCGGTGGCGCCCAAGCTGATCTTCTCAAGCGCGGGCGCCACTGGTTTGCCGTACTGCACCCATTCTCGGAGCTACTGGGCCGCCTCTGCCTCCGCGTTCTTCTGGGCCTGCACAGCGGCGTCAGCCTTCTTCTCCTCGTTCGCGACAGCGCCCTTGATATCCGCGAGGAGCTCGTCATGGGAGTTTTGTTTCCCCACTACGCCTGCAAGCGCTCCTGCCAAGCGGCCAGCGATCTGTACGCGCACAATCCAGCCATGGCGCAAGACGCGCGACCCCTGACTGAATGACTCGATGATGGCGGAGGTGAGTGCTCGATCCTCTCCCTGAGCAACAGCATCCACCAGAATCAGGCGCGAAAGCACCCCGGCACGCACCTGCCGTTCTTCATCCGTGTTGACCATCTTTGCCGCGTCGATCAGGTTTCCGTATGCGACCAGGTCGCCGACTGCTGGCTCGACGACACGAACGAGCTGATCGCGATAGCGGTCAGCGGTGTCTCGCTCCGCGCGATCCTTCGCCTCGCGAACAGACCGGCCTGCCAGAATGTGGGAACGGATCGCGATGGTGACAGTGATTCCTCCGATGACAGCTGCAGCGAGGAAGCTCAGAAGCCCGGTGCCGATGTCACCCTACCACTCGTACGTGATCCAGGACGGGTGCCAATCAGTGGGAAACTGAGTCATACCCGGCAAGCTAGCGGCATTTCCCTGTCTGGCGACACTCCGAGGGAGAATGAGCAGCGGGGGTGTTCAACTCTGAGCTAAGATGTCCGTAACACCGCATGCCCGCCCGAGATGGCGGGCATTTGTACTTCATCAAAGCCCGTGCGCGTTGAGTGCCCCGATCACGACAAAGATGCCTCCGACGAGGCCACTCGCGATTGAGAAGACCGACACGTTCGCCCTCAGGCGGTTGTTAGAGCTGACTCCCCAGGCATCCAGGATGACCAAGACGCTCTGAGCGACCACGGAGAGCACGACCAGGACAGCCCCAATGACGTCGGCCATGGCGCGGTACTGGCGACCTGCATCCTGGGCGTAGACGAAGTGCGCGATGACTAACGCGAGGGCGACAAACACGGCGACGACCCCAACGGGCGCCCACAGAGCTTTGGGCGGTTCACGTTCGTCACTCTTGTCCAAGGCCGAAGACAGGCTGTCGACCTTCGATTGAAGAGCGGCGATAGCGTCCGCCGCCTCTTTCTGATCCACGGCGAGCGCGGCTACGTCGTCCGACAGGCGCTTCTTGCTGATGAACTTCCCCACGTCCCACACTCTCGGCAGCACGGCGCTCGCCGTAAGGAGACGAGCTGGGATGGGGCTGTCGGAGCCACTTCGGGTTGGCTCCGACGACATGGTGGTGGTGACCCACCCGCAGCACACCGCGCCTGCGACAACAACCGCGGTTCGACTTCCGCATGGTTCGGGAGGACGCTCACGCGTCAAAGGTCCCTGAACGCCGACAAGACTGGTTGGGCCGGTCTTCCACGTACAGCTACGGGGATAGGCGATCAGGTCATCGCTCGCAGTCGCCTTTGCCGGTTCGGCGCTGCGTTCCAGTAGACCGGCTGAGCGGTTTCATGCAGTGGCCCGCCAGGTGAACCCCAGCAAAGCTGCCGCTCCGCCAGCGAGCGGGCATGCGCCCTGCCGAGGACCTAAAACACCCCTCGGCCGCCTCTGCCCGCTCTGCTGTGCCCCCACACTTCCTCGTGCCAGCCGACACGCATCAGCACCGCACCTAGCCGCCGGCCCCGACCTGTCACGTCAGGGCAACACCGGCCGCACAGCGAACCGAACGATCGCGGCGCGAGCACGAGGACCCTTCAAGGCCGTGACCCTGAGTAACCCGCTGCTGGCACCGCGGAACCCAGACGAGACCGGCCGACCACTTGACGTACATGGCACACATGGAGGCGAACATGGCTGCAGCATCAGCAACGGTGCAGGTCAGAATCACCCCTGAGAGGGACTGCTGCAGGTTGGGTTGACTCCTGACCTCTGAGGACTTGGTCCTCGGTGGAAGGATGTCGATCATGGCCAAGCCTTATCCGGAGGAGTTCCGACGCGATGTGGTCGCGGTTGCCCGCCGGGG
>NZ_CACSJV010000017.1:0-70904 GCF_902706105.1 Curtobacterium sp. 18060
GGGATGTCCGACGCCGGTGACGGTGCGGACCCGTCGGTGGGATCGGCGGTCGTGCCTGGCGCCGGTACGGCGGCGGATGCGACGGACGCCGTGGTGCTGGCCGACGGTGCCGTCGTGGTCGGCAGCGGGACCGCGGCCCCCGTGGCAGTGGCAGCCCCGGTGGCAGCGGCGAGGACGGGAGCAGAGGTCGTCGGCGTGGTCGCCTCCGGGGCGGGCGTCGGGGCCACCGTCGTCGCGGTGACGACCTGCGCCGTCGGCTCGGGCGCGGTCGACGTCACCGGTGTGACCGTCTCGGCAGGGGTCACCACGATCGGAGCGACCGGGGCAGGCACCGTCCCGGCGAGTGGGAGCGGGAGTGAGAGCGTCTGGGCCTCCCCAGCGGCAGCGGCCGAGCCGTCAGCGGCAGCCGCCACGTCCGTCCCGGTGGCGGTCGTGGCAGCGTTCGGCGACGTGGTCGAACCGGTGTCGTCGGCTGCGCGGGAGTCGTCCCGGCGCGCCGGTGCACGCTCACCGGCACGACGATCGGTCGCGGCGGCCGCGGACAGGGCGGCGTCGAACGAACCGGCACCGCCGGGGTCGGACGTGGCGCGGGCGGGCGGAGCGCTGCTCGCCGGAGCGGGCGCGGGCTGGGTGGCGATGGTCAGGCTCATGCGGCGCTCCCGGTCTGCATCATGGACAGCAGCGCGGCGGTCTGCAGATCGGTGGCACTGCTCGCGGCCGTGGTCGCGGTCGTCGCCGGGGTGGCGGACGCCTGGGCCGGCACGATGCGGCGGATGGTGGCGATGTCGGCGTCGGAGTACCAGTTGTCGACGATGCGGACGTCCTTGCCCGGGCGCGGCGCGTGCAGCACCTTGCCGTCGCCGACGTAGATGACGACGTGGCCCTCGCCCTTCGGGATGATCAGGTCGCCGGGCTGTGCGTCCTTCAGGGAGCCGACCTCGACGCCCATCTTCGCCTGGTCCGGCACGACCCGCGGCATGGTCACGCCGAGGTCCTTGAACACCGTCTGCACCAGGCCCGAGCAGTCCATGCCGGCGGTCGTGGTGCCGCCGAACACGTAGGGCACGCCGAGGTACTTCTTCGCGTCCGCGACGACGTCGGAGCCGGTGGCGCCGCTGCCCGTCGCGAGCGTGCCCGCGCCGGCGTCGACGGACGTGGCGGGCGCGCTGCTGGTGGCCGCCGCAGCGGCGGTAGCAGCGGTCGCGGTCCCGGTGCCGGTGTTCCCGGTCGCCGTGGCCAGGGCATCGGCGAAGGCGCTCGACGAAGCTGCCGACGACGCCGTGGACGACGACGCAGCCGTCGCGGATGCCGAGCCACCGCGCAGGGTGTCGATCTGGGAACGGATCTCGGAGATCCGGGAGAGCACCGCTTCGACGCTCATCGGGCACCACCTTCCGTGCGGCGTCGTGCCGCGATCTCGTCGAGGGCGTTCTGTTCGGTGCGGAGTTCCTCGGCGGCCTGCTCGGCGGCGTGCTTGCCCTCGAGCTTCTCCAGGCCGACCGCGGCACGTCGTGCGGCGGTGTACTCCTCCTGTGCCCGGTCGGCGTCCGCGCGGCGGGTCCGGACCACGGCGTCGAGCTCCTCGAGCATCCCGCGGGTCGCGGCACGCGCAGCGGCGACGGCGCTCAGGGTCGCGGCGTCCTCGATCGGCTGTGCGCCCTCGGCGTCGGCGAGGCTGCGGCGCGCGGCGATCCGGGCGTCGGCGGCATCGCGCACGCGCTCGTTCGCGGTGGCGAGCGAGGCAGCGGCGCGGTCCTGTTCGGTGTGCCGCAGGCGCAGGAGCCCCGCGAGCGGGAACCGGCGGGCCATCACGACACCCCCAGCTGCTGCACGAGACCGCCGAGTCGCTGCCAGGACGCGTCGGCGGTCGCCCGCTCGTCCATCCCCTGGCGCAGGAACGCGTCGATCGCATCCTGGTGGTCGACGGCGGCGTCGACGAGCGGGTTCGAGCCGCGCTGGTACGCGCCGACGTCGAGCAGGTCCTGGGCGGCGGCACGTGCGGCCATCACCTTGCGGAGGGTCGTCGCGGCACCGCGCTGCGCCGGGTCCGTCACCTTCGAGGCCACACGGGACACCGAGCCGAGGGCGTCCACGGACGGGAAGTGCCCGGTGATCGCGAGCTTCCGGTCGAGCACGACGTGACCGTCCAGGATGCTGCGGGCGGCGTCGGCGATCGGCTCGTTGTGGTCGTCGCCGTCGACCAGCACGGTGTACATGCCGGTGATGCTGCCGACGCGGTCCGTCCCGGCACGCTCGAGCAGCCCGGCGAGCACCGAGAACGTCGACGGCGGGTAGCCCCGGGTGGCCGGCGGCTCCCCCACCGAGAGCCCGATCTCACGCTGCGCCATCGCGACGCGGGTGAGCGAGTCCATCATGAGCACGACGTCCTGGCCGGCGTCGCGGAACGACTCGGCGATGCGGGTGGCCATGAACGCGGCGCGCAGGCGCATGAGGGCGGGCTCGTCCGAGGTCGACACGACGACGATCGAGCGGGCGAGGCCCTCGGCGCCGAGGTCGTCCTCGAGGAACTCGCGCACCTCGCGGCCACGCTCCCCGACCAGTGCGATCACGTTGACGGCGGCGTCGCTCCCCCGAGCGATCATCGACAGCAGCGAGGACTTGCCGACACCGGAGCCCGCGAAGAGCCCCATGCGCTGGCCACGGCCGACCGTGGTGAGGGTGTCGAGCACCCGCACGCCGAGCTGCATCGGGGTGTCGATGCGGGTGCGTGCCATCGCGTTCGGGGTCGCGTGGTCGAGCGGCACCCAGTCGACGGGCTCGCCACCGGCACCGACGAGCGGTCCGCGGTCGTCGATCGGCCGGCCGAGCCCGTCGAGCACACGGCCGAACAACCCGGCACCCGTCGGCACGAGCACCGGCCGGCCGGTGGGGCGTGCGGGGGTGCCGGCGGTCACACCGGTGAGGCGTCCGAGGGGCATGCAGCGCACGCCGGTGGCGTCGGTCGCGACGACCTCGACGGCGGTCTGCACGCCGTCCTCCGGTCCGACCATGACGACCTCCCCGACGTGGGCGTCGAGCCCGGCGATCGTCAGCCCGAGGCCGACGGCGCTCGTGACTACGCCGACCCGCTGGGGTGCAGCCTGCCGCAGGGCGTCGTCGAGCCCGCGCGGGCGGAGCAGCGTGGCGGTCACGCGGACACCCCCTGCAGCTCGACACCCAGTGCAGTGCGGGCACGGTCGAGTGCGGTGGCGATCCGGGCGTCGAGGATGCCGTCCGGCAGGTCGACGACGGCGTCGCCGTCCCGCAGCGCGGGGTCCGCGACCACGGGCACCGGCAGGTCGACGTCGGCGACGCGGGCGGCATCCGCCGGGCTGAGCCGGACGGCCACCGGCACGCTGCGGTCGATGGACGCGAGCGCCCGCCGGACGGTGGTCTCGGCACCGGACGTGATCCGCCCCTCCCGTCCGTCATCGGTACCGACCGCCGGACGGGAGGCACGGATCTCGTACCCGACGATCGCCTCGGCCAGGTCCGTGGCCGCGCTGGCGACGGACGCCTCGGCGTCACTCAGGACGGGCGCGACCGTGGACAGCATCGCGTTCGTCGCGGCGTCGAGGACGGCGATGCGGCGGACGGTGTCCGCGCGCAGCGACGCGGTCAGCGCGGCGTGCTCGGCCTGCAGGCGGGCGCGCAGGGCGTCCGTCTCGGCCTGTGCGGCGCGGAGTCCCGCGGTGTAGCCGGCGGCGTGGCCGCGGACGTCGGCACCCGACGCACGGTCGGTCGCGGCGGCGGTGCCGATCGCGGGGAAGGCGATGCGCTGCACGGTGCCGGCGGTCGTGGTGTCAGTCAACGAGCTCGTCCTCCTCGGCACGGTGCACGGTGATGACGCCCTGCGCCTCGAGCTCGCGCACGGAGCGGACGACCTCGGCGCGGGCCTCCTCGACCTGCGAGACGCGGACCGGGCCCATGGCCTGCAGTTCGTCGTCGAGCAGCGAGCGGTTGCGCTCGGACACGTTCGCGCGGATCGTCTCGACGACGGGTCCGGCCGCACCCTTCATGGCGGTCGCGAGGAGCTTCGAGTCGATGCCGCGCAGCACCTGCTGGATGTCGCGGGACTCGAGCTTCACGATGTCCTCGAAGGTGAGCATGCGCGAGCGGATGTCCTCGGCGAGTTCCGGGTCGCGGGCCTCGAGCCCGTCGAGCACGGCCTTCTCGGTGGCGACGTCGGAGCGGTTGATGATGTCGACCAGGGGCGCGATGCCGCCGACGACCTCGACGCTCTCGCGCGGCGACACGACGGCGCCGGCGCGCTGCCGCAGGACACCGGCGACGATCCCGACGGCCTCCGGGGTCGCGCTGCCCATCGTGGCGAACGCCTGCGCGACGTCGGTGCGGACGCGCTCGTCGACACCCGCGAGGACGGCGCTCGCCTGACCGGGCTTGAGGTGTGCCAGGACGAGGGCGATGGTCTGCGGCAGCTCGCCCTCGAGCAGGGTGATGACCTGCCCGGGCTCGGCGTCGTCGAGGAAGTCGAAGGACTGGCCGGCGAGGTTCGAGGCGAGCCGGTCCATCACGCCGGCGGCGCGCTCGGCGCCGAAGGACGCCTCGAGCAGCCCGAGCGCGGTCTCCTTGCCGCCGCGCTTCTGCAGTCGGCCGCTCATCGTGATCCGGTGGAACTCCGACATGGTCTGGTCGACGACGGTGTCCTCGACGCGGCGCATCCGGACGATCTCGGCCGAGATCTCCTCGGCCTCCATCTCGGTGAACTGCTTCATCACCTCGGCCGCGCGGTCGGTGTCCATCTGCATGAGGATGAGCGCGACCTTCTGGGCGCCGGTCAGCGCTCGGTCGTTCGAGCCCTTGCCGGTGCCCGGGCCGTTGCCGTTGCTGCCGCTCGGCATCAGGGCGCTCACACCGGTGCCCGGTCGTCGAGGAGCCCGCGCAGGAGCTCGGCCGTGCGCTTCGGGTCGCGTTCGGCCAGCGCGGAGATGTCCTGACGGCGGCGCTCGGCCGTGATCTCGTCGGTCGTCAGCACCTCGGTCGGCGGGTCACCGGCGGGCATCGTCGACAGCACGGCAGTGGGGGCGTCGCCGGCACCGAGGGTCGCGCGGTCGGCGGCGCCGTCCATCGCGAGGGGCAGCTGGAACGTCTCGCCGGCGAAGGCGTCGAGTTCGCCGAGGTCGACGGCCTCGCGCTCCTGCTTCCGGCTGCGACGGGCGATGACGAACATGACGGCGATGAGCGCGAGCAGGATGCCGATGACGATGCCGGCGGTGCGGATCGACGACCACAGGGCTTCCTGCTGGTCGGCCTTCTGCTGCGCCTCGAGGGCCTTCGCGGCCTGGTCGGCGCCGCTGGTGTCGAAGTCCATCATCGCGACCTTGACCTGGTCGCCGCGGTCCTGGTCGACACCGGCGGCGGCCGACACCAGGTCGTTGATGCTCTGCAGGTTCGCGTTCTGCACGGCGTCGGCCTTCGAGTTCAGCGCGACCGAGATGGTCTGCCGGTCGAGGGACCCCGAGGGGATCTGCGTGGTCTCGGTGGTGTGGTCGACGGCGTTGTTCTTGGTCGCCGACTCGTTGGTGTAGCCGTCGTCGCCGGTGCCGCTCGTGGCGGTGCCGTTCGGCACGGCGATGTTGTCCGGGCCGAGGACCCCGGTCGCACCGCTCGACGCGCCCGCGGCGCCGGAGCCGTACTGCTCGGTGGTGCTCGACTCGTTGAGCGCGACCGGACCGGAGGTCGGTGACGTGTAGCTCTCCGACGTCCGGGTGCCGGACTCCTGGTTCATCGTGCCGGAGACCACGACGGTCGCGTTGCCGGCGCCGAGGGTGGTGTCGAGGAGGTCCTGGATCTTCTTGCTCGTCGCGGCGTCGTAGTCGGCGGCCTGGTCGGCGCCGCTGCCGGTCGCACCGGTCCCGACGGCGGACAGGGTCTGCCCCTTGGCATCGACGACCGAGACGTCGGTGGTCTGCATGCCCTCGACCGAGGCGCTGGTCAGGTGCACGATCGCCTGCACCTGGTCGGTGCTCAGCTGCGTGCCGTTGTCGGTGGCGATGAACACCGACGCCGTCGGGTCCTTCTCCTCGGACACGAACACGGACTTCTCCGGGATCGCGAGCTGCACGGTCGCGGTCTGCACGCCGTCCATCGCGCCGATGGTCTTGGCGAGCTCGCCCTCCATCGCCCGCTTGTAGGTGACGTCCTGCTGGAACTCCGAGCTCGTCACGCCCATCTGGTCGAGCAGGGAGTAGCCGCCCTCGTTCGACGACGGCAGCCCGTTCGAGGCGGCCTTGAGACGCTCCGAGTACACCTGCGCCTGCGGCACCAGGATCGTCGCGCCACCGTCGGTGAGCTGGTACGGCACACCGTCGGTCTGCAGCTGGTCGGTGATGGAGCTCGCGTCGGCGGCGGCCAGCCCGGTGAAGAGCGGCGCGTAGGACGCCTTGCCGAGCCACGACGCCAGGGCGATCCCGCCGAGCACGAGCGCGGCGATCACCAGGATCGCGATGGTGCGCTGGGCGGCGGAGAAGCCCTTCACGTACGCGGACAGGCGCGCGAAGACGTTCTTGACGGCGACGGGCATCAGGCCTGCATCCTCATGATCTCGTTGAACGCGTCGACGCCCTTGTTGCGGACGGCGGAGACGAGCTCGAGCGTGACCTGCGCGCGGGTGGCGGCGATGGTCGCGTCGTGGATGTCGTCGAGGTTGCCGGTGACGGCCTTGAGCGCGAGGGTCTTCGAGTCGCTCTGCAGCGCCTGCAGGCCGTCGACGGCGTTCCCGAGGCTGGCGGCGAACCCGCTGCCGTCGGTGCTGGTCGCACCGGCGGTGCCGGTGACGTCGCTGGAGGTGCCGGACACACTGGTCAGTGCGTTCGTCATCGCGTTGGTGGTCACACCGTTGACGGCGTCGATGGGCATCAGTTCTTCCCGATCTGCAGTGCCGCCTCGTAGGCGGTCTTGGCACGGTCGACCACGGCGGCGTTCGCCTGGTAGCCGCGCTGGGCCATGATGAGGTCCGCCATCTGCGTGCCGAGGTCGATGTCCGGCATGCGGACGTAGCCCTCGTCGTTCGCGAGCGGGTTGTCCGGGTCGTAGGTCACGCGGCCGGCGGCGCTGCCGAACGCGGCGCCCTTGACGTAGGCGCCGGACACGCCGTTGCCCTCCTGGACCTCGACGTAGCGGGCCTGGAACGCGGTGTCGTCCATCGACTTCACGGTGTTCGCGTTCGCCATGTTGTCGGCGACGGCGTCGAGCCACTTGCGGTGCACGGTCATGCCGGTGCTCGCGATGCCGATCGCGTCGAAGGTCGTCACGAGTTCGTCCGCATCGCCGCACGGACGCTCGTGAGCTCGGAGTTCATCGCCTGCGTGGCGAACTGGTACCGGAGCACGGTGTCGACGTTGGAGAGCGTCTCCTCGTCGAGGTTGACGTTGTTGCCGTTCGTGTTCGTCGGCTCGAGGCTGCGGGCGACCGTCGGCGCGGTGTTCCCGCTGCCGTCGGTGATCGACTTCGCCAGGGCGTCCTCGAACTGGACCTTCTCGGCGTGGTAGTTCGGCGTGTTGATGTTCGCGATGTTGTTCGCGATCACCTTCTGGCGCATCGACAGGCCGTCGAGTGCGCTCTGCAGCGCGACGCTCGTCACGGAATCGAACACGGTGGTCCCCTCGTCAGGCGTCGCCCGTGGGACGTCGCCGTGCGGTGGTGGCCGATCCGTGGCCGAACTGGTGAGCGATCCGTGCTCGTGTGGCGCTATCGGTGCCCGTCCCCGGCCGCGTTAGCCCTCGCCCCGAACGGGGGTGGCACCACTTCTGCGACAGACCACTCGTCGAACGACGCGTGCTTCGTCGCGGAACAGGTGTGGCGGGAGCGACGGTCAGGCGGACGCGTCGAGGTAGACCGCGCCACGGGGCTCGCGGGTCGCGTCGACCGCGCGCAGCGCACCGAGGTGCTCGAGCGTCGCCCGTCGGTCCGACTCCAGTTCCGCGATGCGGTCGCGCTGCGCAGCGAGCAGCCGGGAGGCACGCCCCACCAACTCGCGCGGCACCGGACCCAGCCCGGCCGGCTCCGACCACCCCACCACGGCCGTGGGGTCGGCCGTCTGTCGGGCGGCGTCGTGCTCCAGGGAGTCGAGCAGGGCCTCCCAGGCGAGGCGGTGGTCGACCTGCTCGGGCGACGGTGCCGGTTCAGGCGACGGTGCCGGTTCAGGCGACGGTGCCGGTTCACGCGACACCGAGGGCTCCGCCCGTCGGCTGCTGGCGGGCCGGCGTCGCCGGCAGCGACGCGGCAGCGTCGTGCCACGACTGCCGCAGGGGTTCGAGGATCCGGATGCAGTCGCGCGTCGCCTGCACGTCACGGTGCACGTTCGCGGTGATGAGGGACGTCGACGCGTAGTTGTAGACGGCGAGCAGGCCCTCGCCGCCGTCCCAGACGTCGATCCGCAGCGTGGACGACAGCTCGCCGACGATGGCCTGCGCGTGCAGCAGCTGCTCGCGGGCGGCGTCCCAGTCGGCGCTGGTCTGTGCGGCCTCGGCGCGGTGCAGGTCGAGCAGCAGCCGGTCGTAGAGCATCGTGACGAGCTGCGCCGGGGTGGCCGACAGGACGGCCTCGTTCGTGTACTGGGCGCGACGCTGGTCGGTCACGGTGCGGGGCTGCGCGGCCTGGCGGAAGGCGGCGGCCTGGAAGTCGAAGGTCATGGTGATCCCGTCAGCTCGTCGTCGCCGCGAGCTGGCTGGCGAGCCAGCTGGACTGGGACTGGAGCTTGCTGAGGCTGGTCTCGAGCGACGAGTACAGCGTCTGGAGCGATGCGCGGCGCATCGTGAGTCGGTCGGTCCAGCTGTCGATCTGGGTGTTGAGGTCCTTGGCGACCGCCTGCTGGCCGGTGATCGTCGTGGTGATGGACCCGTCGTACTTGTCGGACGCCGCGGTGGCGGCGGCACCGACGTTCGCGGCGACGCCGGACAGCATCGCCTGCGTGCCCTCGGGGTCGGTGGCGAGGGCCTTCTGGAATACCTCGGCGTCGAAGGTGAAGCTGCCGTCCTTGGTGATCGAGATGCCGATCGACGACGGCGACTTCCCGCCGACGGGCGCCGACATGGTGCTGCCCAGGCGCTGCACGGCGTCGCGCGTGGTGCCGTCGCCCATCAGGACCCCGGCGGTCGTGGTCGTCGACCCGCTGGTGGCACTCGTGCTGCTCGTCACCGCGGTGTTCGTCTTGTAGTAGGCCGAGACCGCGTTCATCGCGTCGACGAGTCCGGACGCCACGGACTGGGCCTTCGTGGTGTCCTGCGCGACGCCGACCGTGACCGGGTCCGTCGAGGCCCTCGACACGGTGACGCTGAGCCCGGGGACCAGGTCGGTGAACGTGTTCGTCGCGCTCGTGATCGTCTGCTCGGCGGCGGTGCCGGCCCACAGCGTGACGCTGGCGTCCTTCGCCTGGGCGACGACCGCGGCGCCGACCTCGGTCAGCACGTTCGTCGCGGTGCCCGCGGTCACCTGGTCGGCGGTCCCCCGGTACACCTCGAAGCCCCCCGCGGCCCCGGTCTTGGCGGACGTCAGCTGCAGCCGGTAGAGCTTGGTGCCGTCGGCGGCCGCACCCGCGGCGACCTTCGTGGCGGTGACGCCGGCCCCGGACTTGTTGATCGCCGACACCGTGTCGTCGAGGGAGCCCGACGACGGCGTGACGGTGGTCTTCGTGCCGTCGGCACCCACCAGGGTGATCGGTTCGGCAGCGGCCGACCACGTGGACATCGCGGCGGTGACCCCGACCTGGGCGGACGCGGTCGAGCCGACGCTGAACGTCAGCGACCCGGCGCTCGCGTTCGTGCCGGTGACGGCGGTGACGCCCGACGACGAGCTCGTGGCCGTGAACAGGTCGAGCGAGGTCGCCTTGGCGGCGTCCTTCGCCTTGGTCGCGAGGGCCTGCACCAACCCGTTGATCGTCTGCAGTGACGAGATGAACGAGTTGGTGCTCGTGAGCTTGTTCTTGAGCAGGGTCTGCGGCACGCCTTCGACGCTCATCAACGAGTTGATGAGGTCGGTCGTCTTGAGCCCGCTGACGAGCCCGTCGATCGCGAGGCTGGTGCTCGAGGACACGGACGATGACATCGTCGACACTCCCTGGCGTCGTGGGGATGGTCAGGAGGGCGACGCCGCCTCCCGGGAAGCCTGAACGATCCCGGAAGGCGGCGTCGTGGGTGCTAGCGCAGGAGCGAGAGCACGCCCTGCGTGCTCTGGTTCGCCTGCGCGAGCATCGACGTGCCGGCCTGGCTGAGGATGTTGTCGCGCGTGTACTTGACCATCTCCTCGGCCATGTCGACGTCGGTGATGCGCGAACCGGCAGCGGTGAGGTTCTCCTTGGCCACGTTCGTCACGTTGATGGCGTGGTCGAAGCGGTTCTGGACAGCACCGATGCTCGAACGTGCCGAGGACACGTACTTGATCTGCTCGTCGATCGCGGTGATGGCGGCCTGAGCGTTCGTCGCGCTGTCGAAGGTGAGGGCGCCGACAGCGGTCGACACGGACTCCACGTTGGACTTCGACAGGTCGACGTCGATCTGGCTCGCCGCGTCGCCGTTGGCGCCGACCTGGAACTTCAGGACGCCTGCGGTGCCGGCGGAGCCGTCGAGCAGGTTGATGCCGTTGAAGTTGGTCGACTGCGAGATGCGGGTGAGCTCCTTGGTGAGCTCGCCGACCTCGGTGGTGATCGCCTTGCGCGAGTCCTCGTTGTTCGAGTCGTTACCGGCCTGGACGGCCAGGTCGCGCATGCGCTGGAGGATCGAGTGGGTCTCGGTGAGGCCACCTTCAGCGGTCTGCACGACGGAGATGCCGTCCTGCGCGTTGCGGGCGGCGACCGTGAGGCCACCGACCTGGGACTTCAGCCCCTCGGAGATCGACAGACCGGCCGCGTCGTCGGCAGCACGGTTGATGCGGAGACCCGACGAGAGCTTCTCGAGGGACTTCGACAGGTCGTTCTGCGTCGAGTTGAGGTTCCGGTACGTGTTGAGTGCCGAGAGGTTGGTGTTGATGGACATACCCATGGTGGTTTCCTCCGTGAATGCTGGGTCGTACTACAGCCCGTCCGTGGGCTGACGTGGATGACTCTCGACCGGGTGCCGGGAGTCGTTAGGGAATCGACGGAAATACCCGTCGATGGTTCAGCTCGCCGCCACGGCGACCGGCGCGGTCGCGTCGTGGACGGCACGTGCGACGCCGGCGGCGGCGTTCGACGCGACGCGTGCGAGGTAGGCGCTCCGGCGGGCCGCGGTGGTGCGCGAGGCGGGTTCGGCGGCGGCACCGCCGTCGCCGTAGTGGGCGGCCAGTCCGTCGCGGAGCAGGCGCATCGCCTCGGAGCGCTGCTGCGAGACGGCGGAGTGCGTGATGCCGAGTTCCGCGGCGACGTCGGTCACCGAGCGGTCCCCGAAGTAGACGGCCTCGACGACGAAGCGCATCCGCTCGGGCAGTGCCTCGACGGCTGCGCGCAGGTAGCGGCGCTTCTCGGTCTCGAGCAGGTCGTCGCCGGGCAACGGCAGGTCGGCGGCGACGAGGTCGTGCACGGTCTCGTCGAGCGGCGCGACGATGCGGGCCGCGTCGCTCATGGCGTCCGAGGCGGTCTGCCGGTCGACGCCCATCGCGTCCGCGATCTCCTGCACGCCGACGCTCCGGCCGAGTCGGGCGGACAGGGCCTCCTGCGTGGCGAGGGTCTCGCGGATCCGCTTCCGGGTGCCGCGGGACGCCCAGTCGGCCGAGCGCATGTCGTCGGCGAGGGCTCCGGCGATCCGGGTCCGGGCGTAGGCGCCGAAGGGGACGCCGAGGGTGGGGTCGAACGCGTCGGCAGCGGCCACGAGGGCGAGGGAGCCGACGGCGGCGAGGTCGTCGCGGTCCAGGTGCGTGGCACGGGAGCGGACGTCGGCGACGATGTAGCCCACGAGCGGGAGGTGCTCCACGATCATCGCGTTGCGTGCGGTGCGGTCCATGCTGATCCCCTGATCGACCTGACGTGACTGTCTCGACTCACCCGTCCCTGGGCACGACGGACGCCGGCCTCGGATGGCCGGTGCGTACGCCGAAGACCCGCCCGGTTCCCTCCGAGCGGTGCACCCCGCGCCCCTGTGGCGCGGTTCGAGGTCGCCCTCGTGGTGCGTTCTGAATGTATCGGCTGGCAATGTCCTGAACAGGGGTTCATCCGTCCCCAGTGCGGGGGCATTCGCGGTGTTTCCCGGTCGGCATTTGGGGGGACCCAGCGCGTAGAACGACCGTTTCCGTCCCCCGGACGGGGTGCGTTTCCCGATTGTCCGGGAGGCCCGGGGGACGTCCGCCTCGCAGGTCACGTCCCCCGCCGCTTACGACCACCGCCGTCGGGTCGATAGGTCTCGGTGTCCGCCGGATGGTGGACCCGAACACCCGACGACGACCCACACGGGAGGAGCTGATGAGCGTGAACGACCTGTCCGCCGTGCTCTGGCGCGAACGCGAACTGCTCGAGCTGCTCACCTTCAAGCTCGAGGAGGAGCAGCTCCTGCTCACCGCGGGCCGTTCCCGTTGGGTGTCGCACGCCAGCCGCGAGGTCGAGCAGGTCCTCGAACGACTCCGCAGCACCGGACTCGAGCGCGCCGCGTCGAGTGCCGAGGTCGCCGAGGAGTGGGGCGTCCCCGCCGATGCACCCCTGCGCGACGTCGTCGCCGCAGCGCCGAACGGCCCGTGGGGCGAGATCCTCGCCGCGCACCTGACCGCGATGGTCGAGCTGACCACCCAGATCGGCGCCCTGCGCGACGAGAACGACCGCTTCCTGCGCACCGCCGCCCAGGCCACCGAGGAGACCCTCGCCGGCACCGTGACGACCGCCGCGACCTACGACGCCTCGGGCATCTCCGGTCCCGGCTCCGACGGCGCTCGCCTGTTCGAGGGGACCCTGTAACCCCGTGGTCAGCACCTTCGGCTCCCTCGCCACCGCGTACTCCGGCCTCGCCGCGGCCCGCGCCGGCATCGACGTCACCGGCCAGAACATCGCGAACGCCGGCACCGCCGGGTACACGCGGCAGCGCGTCACGCAGAACTCGATCCCCGCGACGCAGACCGGGTTCATGCGCGGCACCGCCGCCCTCGCCGGTCAGGGCGTCTCCGTCGACGGCATCGCCCGCCTGGCATCGCTGACGCTCGACGTCGGCGTCCGGGTCGCCGCGGGGTCCTCCGCCTACGCCGATGCCCGTGCGACGGCACTGTCCGCCCTCGAGACCGGCCTGCACGAGCCCGGCAAGGACGGCCTGAGCGCCAAGCTCGATGCCTTCTGGTCGTCGTGGAGCGAACTCGCCAGTCACCCCGACGACCCGGGTGCCGCCAGCGCCGTCCTCGGCGCAGCGGGCACCGTCGCCTCCGCCCTGGCCGCCGGGTCGAAGGCCGTCGACGCGCAGTGGTCCTCGGTCCGGGGCACCGCGGCCGGCCAGGTGACCCAGCTGAACGACGCCGCGAAGCAGGTGGCCGACCTGAACGGGCGGATCCGCACCGCACTGGCCTCCGGCGGCAACGCCAACGAACTCCTCGACCAGCGCGACCAGCTCACCGAGCAGATCGCGACGCTCGCCGGCGGGACGACCCGCACCAACGCGGACGGCACGGTCGACGTGCTGCTCGGCGGCAACCCGCTCGTGCAGGGCACCGATGCCCGCGCCGTCGCCCTCGGCGGCGGCGAACGCCTCGCCGACGGCGCCGCGGTCACCCTGACCTGGACCTCCGGCAGCGCCGGCGCGGTGTCCCTGAGCGGCGGGTCGATCGGTGGCGCCCTCGCCGTCCTCGCCCCGGCGAACGGGAACGGCACGGGCGGCGCACTCGCCCAGGCCGCCGCGTCCTACGACACCGTCGCGACCCAGCTCGCAGCGACGGTCAACGCCGTGCACGCCACCGGCACGACCCCCGCCGGCACCACCGGCACCGCGTTCTTCGCCCTCGCGGCGGGCGTCCCGGCAGCGCAGGGCCTGTCGGTCGTCCCGACGGACGGCAGCGGCCTGGCGACGCGGAACGCGGCGGGGCAGCTCGACGACTCGTTCGCCGACGCGCTCTCGCGACTCGGCACGGGCCCTGGAGCCGCCGACACGACCTGGGCGACGTTCGTGGCGGGGGTGGGCACCGCCTCCCGGTCGGCCGCGACGGAGTCGACGCTCACCGGACTCGCCCTGACCAACGCGCGCACCCAGCAGCAGTCGAGCGCCGGTGTCGACCTCGACGAGGAGAACGTGAACCTGCTGAGCTACCAGCACGCGTACCAGGGCGCGGCACGCGTCCTGACCGCCGTCGACGAGATGCTCGACACCATCATCAACCGCGTCGGACTCGTCGGGAGGGGCTGATCGTGATCACCCGGGTGACCACC
Source organism: Curtobacterium sp. 18060 (assembly GCF_902706105.1). Lineage (NCBI taxonomy): Bacteria > Bacillati > Actinomycetota > Actinomycetes > Micrococcales > Microbacteriaceae > Curtobacterium > Curtobacterium sp. 18060. Next base: position 14,324 of record NZ_CACSJV010000017.1, read on the forward strand.
CAGATGTCGATGGCCGCGGCCTCGGCACGGCTGCAGACCGGTGCGGCGCGCGTGGCGCAGCTGACCGAGCAGGCCACCACGCTGCAGGCGATCCAGAAGCCGTCCGACGACCCGGTCGGCACCGCGTCGTCGATGCAGGTCCGCAAGGAACAGGCCGCCGCCGCGCAGTACACGCGCAACGCGAACGACGCCGTGGCCTGGCTCGCGACCACCGACAGCGCCCTGTCCAGCGTCTACTCGGTGCTGAACAGCGTGCGGGACCTGACCGTGCAGGCGGCGAACTCCGGCACCATGAGCGACACCGACCGCGACGCCTTCATCACGCAGTTCCAGTCGCTGAAGTCCGACCTCGAGGCACGGGCCAACACGACCTACGGCACCCGCTCGGTCTTCGCCGGCGCCTCGACCGCCGCCGCCGCGTACGACCCGGCGACCGGGTGGGCGGCCTCCGGCACGGACGTCTCCCGCCGGATCGGCGACGGCACCACCGTGCGCGTCGACACCGCCGGGGCCGACGTCTTCGGCACCGGCGCGTCGTCCGTGTTCGGGGTGCTCGACTCCATCGTCAGCGACCTGCAGAACGGGGTGAACGTGAACGCGCGGATCAACGACGTCGACGGCGCGCTCGGTGCCGTCCGCGGTGCCCAGGCCGACGTCGGTGTCCGGCACGCGACCGCCCTCGCTGCCCAGGACTCGCTGAAGACCGCGGCCGTCTCGCTCGAGAACCGCCGCGCCGGCATCGAGGACGTCGACCTCGCCAAGGCCGTCCTCGACCTGCAGGTGCAGCAGACCAACTACCAGGCAGCCCTCGCCGTCACCGCGAAGGTCCTGCAGCCGACCCTGATGGACTACCTCCGATGAGCATCTCCCTGACCTTCGCCGTCCCGCCGTTCGGCCTGTCCCCCGCACCGGTCTTCACGCTGACCCCGGTGGACGGCGCCGAGGGCCTGTTCACCCTCGTCGGGGGTTCCTCGCGCTTGTTCGTGCTCGACGCCGCGGTGCACCTGCCGTCGTACTCGCCCGAGCTCACCGACGAGCAGGCCGCTGGGCTCGAGCTGACCGACCCCGCCGACGCCATGCTGCTCGTGGTGGCGAACCCCGGCGCGTCCGGCACGACCGTCAACCTGCTCGCGCCGATCGTCGTGAACGCCAGGACCGCGGTGGGCGCGCAGCTCATCCTGGAGGACCAGGACCTGCCGCTGCGGGCGGAGCTCGCGCGGGCGTAGGTGCTGTGGGGGGCTGGCGGCTGGCTGGCTGGCTGGCCTCCCCGCACCCGTTTTGCAACAATCCACGAGTCGATCGGCGCGTGGTTCGTCGGAACATGCGCACGCACCTGTTGCGTGTGCATGAGTCGACAAAGCACGAGGTGATCAACACGTGCATCGTCGCAAGGTGCAAACGAATGGAGCGCCCTCGTTCCTCCACACAGGGCGGTTGCGCTCGACTGTCCACAGATCGTCGCGGTAGGGCCCTCGCTCCGACTCGCTTCCCGCAGCCTGTGGGGCATGGGCAGAGCGAACGACATCGAACTCATCCGCACGACCGGCCTTCCGGATCCCGAACGCCGGGCGCTCGAGCGCGATGTCCACCGCGGGGTCCTCGAACGGATCCGCCCCGGCGTCCTGGTCCGGCCCGGGGCGCTCGACCATCTCCACCCTGGTGAACGACACCACGTGCTCGTCCGAGCATCGCTCCACCGCATCCGCGTCAGCGACCTCGTGTCGCACCAGTCCGCGTGCGCTGTGCTCGGGCTGCCGCTCGTCGGCGAAGCTCCGATGAAGGTCCACGTGTCCGACCCGACGACCACCCACACGCGGGTGACCGCCTGGTTCGTCCGGCACGGCACCGCAGCCCGGCCACCGACCGCGTACATCGAGTCCGGCGGACTGCGGACCACCGGGTGGGCGCGGAGCGCGGTGGACGTCGCTGCGACCCGTCCGTTGCTCGAGTCGCTGCCGGTCGTGGACCAGCTGCTCGCCGATCGGCGCACGACGCCCGAGGCGCTGGCCGCTGATCTCGAACTGCGGGGCTCGGCGCAGGCAAAGGCGGGGGTGGCGATCGAGATGGGGTCGGCGCTGTCGGGGTCGCCGGCGGAGTCGGTGTGCCGGGTGCGCTTCCGGCAGGTCGGGGCGCCGGAGCCGGTGCAGCAGCACGAGTTCCGACGGACCGGAGGTGGGACGGCCGTCGTGGACTTCTGGTTCCCCGATCAGGGCGTCGTGGTCGAGGTCGACGGCCGCGCGAAGTACGAGGACCCGACGATGCTCGAGGGGCGGAGCACCGCCGAGGCGCACTGGCAGGAGAAGCGTCGCGAGGACTTCGTCCGCTCGTTCCCCGAGGTCCGGTTCGTCGTCCGGTTGTCGTGGGCCGACCTCATGCAGCCCGACCGCGTGCGTGCAGCACTCCGCCGGGCGGGTGTCCCGTGCCGGTGACGAACAGGCGAGCGGCTCCGAGGGGCCGGCCGGGGTCAGTGGCGCGGCGCCTCCGGGTGGTGTTCGCGCTGCCGTTCGACCACGAGCGGTGCACTCGGCACGCCACCGCCGACGATCACTTCGCCGATACCGACCCGCACGCCGTGGACCCGCCCGACACCCTTCACCACACCGGCACGGCGATCGGGGTCGGGCTCGCGGTGGTCGCCCCCGGCTGCGAGCTCGGCGTCACGGACGGCGACCGTCCCGAGCACCTGCGCACCGGCACCGAGCTCGGTGGGGCCCTCGACGAGGCAGCCGCCCGACAACCGAGCGCCGTCCCCCACGAGCACGTCCGCCCCGGTGGCCGTGATCGTGACGGGCCCCGGGCCCAGTTCGGCAGCGGAACCGATGGTCACCCGGGCCGCGGTGGCGACGACGGTGACCTGCCCCGGACCGAGCCGCGCGCCGGATGCGACGGCGATCGAACCCCCGGCACGCGTCTCGAGCACGACTCCGGGGTACAGCACCACCCCGGCTGCAAGGGTGACGTCCGCGCCGACGAGCACGGAGCCGGGGTCGAGCACCACGACCTCGGGCAGCAAGCCGCGCACCTCGGCGACCGTCAGGAACCCGGAGGCCCGACGAGCGTCGTCAGCCGGACCGGGCGCGCCGTCGATGTCCATCCAGCGAGCCTCCCACATGCCCGGCGTACGGTGAGCGCATGGCCCGCTCCCCGAAGGACCAGGCGATCGTGCCGCTGCCGAACGCCCAGGTCTCCCCCATGCCCGACGACTCCCGAACCCCGCAGCCGCAACAACCCGGCGGGTGGGTCAAGTGGCTCGACCGTGCCATCAGCGTCCAGCGCCCGGTGGTCGTGGCGCACGTCAACGCGATCCGCCGACGCAAGCCGGACGCCACCCCCGCCGAGGTCATCCAGATCCTCGAGCGGCAGTACCTCACCGCGGTCACCACCGGTGGCGCAGCAGTCGGTGCGAGCGCGGTCATCCCGGGCGTCGGGATGGTGGCCGCCCTCGGGCTGAGCGGCGCGGAGACGGTCGGGTTCCTCGAGACCACCGCGCTGTTCGCCCAGTCGGTGACCGAGGTGCACGGCATCGCCCTGGACGACCCCGAACGGGCACGGACCCTGGTGATGGCGATGATCCTCGGTGCTCCGGGCACACAGCTCATCAAGCAGCTCGGCGGGCAGATCGCCGGCGGTCAGGCGCGCACGGCGTTCTGGGGCGAGATGGTGACCTCGTCCCTGCCGAAGCAGGTCGTCAACGGCCTCGGCGGGCAGGTCCGCGACCAGTTCATCAAGCGGTTCGCAGTGCGTCAGGGGACGTCGGTGCTCGGCCGTGCACTGCCGTTCGGGATCGGCGCAGCCGTCGGCGGGCTCGGCAACCACGCGCTCGGGCGGAAGGTCATCCAGGCCTCGCGGACCGGGTTCGGGCCGCCGTCGGCACACTTCCCGATCATCCTCGAGCCCAAGCCCGCGAAGCCCGAGAAGCAGCCCAAGGACAAGCAGCTGAAGCAGCCCAAGCAGCAGAAGCAACTCGGCTGGCGCCGCGGCTCCGCGAAGGACGAGGACCTCTGGTCGGAGACGCCCGAGCGCTGAGCCGGGCGGCAGGCCCGATCAGAACGACCGACGCCCGATCAGAACGACCGACGCCCGATCAGAACGACCGACGCCCGATCAGAACGACCGCACCGGCGTCCTGACGACCTGGCCGGCGTGCGCGAACCCGCCGCCGAAGCCGAACAACAGCGCGGGGACGCCCTCGGGCAGGTCGCCACGCGCCCACGCCTTCGACAACCCGAGCGGGACGCTGGCGGCCGAGGTGTTCCCGGACTCGACGACGTCGCGGATGACGAACTTCGACTCCCCGCCGAGTGCGGTGACGAGCGGCTCGATGATCCGCAGATTCGCCTGGTGGAACGCGAACACCTCGATGTCGTCCATGGTGAGCCCGGCGGCCTCGACGACCTTGCGGGCGTGCCCCTCGGCCTCGGTGATGGCCCAGCGGTAGATCGATCGGCCCTCCTGGTTGAACCGACCCGGCGTCCCCTCGACCCGCACCGCGTCGAGCAGGTGCGGCACGCTGCCCCACGAGACGGGCCCGATCTCGGGGACGTCGGCGGCGCCGAGCACGGCGGCTCCGGCCCCGTCACCGACGAGCACGCACGTCGACCGGTCGGTCCAGTCGGCGATGGCGGAGAGGGTCTCGGACCCGATGACGAGCGCGACGTCGGTGGACCCGACGCGGATCGACTGGTCGGCGAGGGCGAGCGCGTACTCGAACCCACTGCACGCGGTGTTGATGTCGATGGGCGCCGGACCGTCCGTCATCCCGAGCGCGGCGGCGACCCGACCGGCGGTGTACGGCGCACGGTCCTGGTGCGTGGTGGAGGCGACGATGACGAGTCCGACGGCCGAGGGCGAGACGCCGGCGTCGGCGAGGGCGTTGCGGCCCGCTTCGATCGCCATCGACGTGACACTGTCGTCCGGCCCGGCGATGTGGCGGGTCTGGATCCCGGTCCGGGTGCGGATCCACTCGTCGTTGGTGTCGACCATGGTCGAGAGTTCGTCGTTGGTCAGGATGCGTTCGGGCTGGTGGTGACCGAACCCGAGGATCCGGCTGCCACGGAGTGCTGGGGTGTTCACCGTCGTCACGGTACTCCTCCCCGGAGCGCGGACATGCCCCGGACGGCATGCAGCCACGCACCATGCAGAACAATGCACCCAGCAAGCAGAACAATGCACCCCAGCATGCAGAACCGGTACTCCCAGGGCCTGGCAGGGTGCCCCTCGGAGCGCGTAGACCGGAGTCATGGACTACACACACCTCGGACGGACAGGGCTGTCGGTTTCACGAGCAGTGCTCGGCACGATGAACTTCGGCCCGGAGACCACTGAAGACGACTCGCACGCCATCATGGACCGGGCCCACGAGCTCGGCGTCAACTTCTTCGACACCGCCAACGGCTACGGCGGCTCGGTGGGCAAGGGCGCCACCGAGGAGATCATCGGCCGCTGGTTCGCGAAGGGCGGCGGCCGTCGCGAGAAGACGGTCCTGGCGACGAAGGTCTACGGCGACATGATCGACTGGCCGAACGGCGGCAAGCTCAGCGCCTTCAACATCCGCCAGTCGCTCGACGCCAGCCTGCAGCGCCTGCAGACGGACCACATCGACCTGTACCAGTTCCACCACGTCGACCGTGCGACCCCGTGGGACGAGATCTGGCAGGCGATCGACGTCGCCGTGCAGCAGGGCAAGGTCCTGTACGTCGGGTCGTCGAACTTCGCCGGCTGGCACATCGCCCAGGCGCAGGAGGCCGCGAAGCGCCGCCACACCTTCGGCCTGGTGAGCGAGCAGTCGATCTACAACCTCGTGGTGCGCGACATCGAGCGCGAGGTCCTGCCCGCCGCCCGCGAGTACGGCCTCGGCGTCATCCCGTGGTCGCCGCTGCAGGGCGGTCTGCTCGGTGGTGTCATCGAGAAGACCGAGAACGGCTCCCGCCGTCTGTCGGGTCGCAGCGCCGAGTACGTCGAGGGGCACCGCGACCAGCTCACGGCCTACGAGTCGTTCGCCGAGGAGCTCGGCCACACGCCCGGCGAGCTCGCCCTCGCGTGGCTCCTCCACCAGCCCGGTGTGACCGCGCCGATCACCGGCCCCCGCACGATGGAGCAGTGGGAGTCCGCGGTCCGCGCCGTCGACATCCGCCTGGACCAGCGTGCGCTGGACCGGCTCGACGAGATCTTCCCGGGGCACAAGACCTCACCGGAGGACTACGCCTGGTGAGCTGACGGAACGGGCCGGAACCACGGCCCGCGATCAGGACCACGGACGGGAGGCACGGTGCGCGTCGGACGCGCACCGTGCCTCCCGTCTGACGTCGCCGCCACTGCCCGTGGCGAGCCGCCAGGACGACGCACGCCCGTCAGAGCGCCGCGATCTCCGCGTCCGTCAGCCCGGCCCAGCGCAGGTACGCGGTGACGCTGCCCCACCGCGCCTCGACGTGCCGGACCACGGTGGTCATGGTCTCCGGCACGCACCGTTGCGCGACAGCGGTCGCCTCGGGGTCGGTGCTCACCGCACGCTCTGCGGCGAACCGATCGGCCAGCCCGACAGCGCTGGCGGCGTAGTCGTCGCCGACGGCCTCGATCGATGCGCCCCAGAGTCGGGCGAGCAGTCCGCTGACGACGCCGGTGCGGTCCTTGCCGGCGGAGCAGCAGACGAGCACGTCGCCGTCGGACCGGGCGATGGCGCGGAACGCGGCGGCGATCCCGGTGCGGTGGCGCTCGAGCCAGTCGATGTACTGCTCCTCGAGCTGCACGGCCTGGGCGCCGGACTCGACGGTCGACGGGTCGAACAGCGGGACGAGCCGGTAGCCGTCGGTTGTGCCGAGCGGGTGCGGGACGCGGGCGACCTCGTCGTCACGGCGCAGGTCGACCACGGCCGCGAGTCCGTGCGGGTAGGCGTCGGCACCGACGCGTTCGGTGTTGGCGCGGTACACGGTGCGGGGTCGGGCGTCCTGCAAGCCCGGTCCCCCGACCTCGCGCAGGTTGGTGAGGGTCGACGTCGTCGTGCGGGTGGTGCTGGTGGAGCTGGTGTCTGCTGGCTAGCGGACCGAGACCGGCGAGTCGTCGGTCTGCTCGTAGAGGACGTAGCCCTCTTCACCGTGGACCGCGGTGTCGATGCCGGCGACCTCGTCCTCGGTCTTGACGCGGAAGCCGATCGTCTTCTCGATGAGGAAGCCGATGACGAACGCCAGGACGAAGGAGTAGATGCCGACGGCCAGGGCCGCGGTGGCCTGCTTGCCGAGCTGCTCGAACGAACCGGAGTAGATCAGGCCGGTGTCGTTGGCGAAGAAGCCGAGGTACAGCGTGCCGACGATGCCGCCGACCAGGTGGACACCGACGACGTCGAGCGAGTCGTCGAAGCCGAGACGGTACTTCCAGTCGATGGCGAAGCAGCAGATGATGCCGGCGACGAAACCGAGCAGGATGCCCCAGCCCGGGGTCAGGTTGGCACACGCCGGGGTGATCGCGACGAGACCGGTGACGGCACCCGAGGCGGCGCCGACCGACGTGGCCTTGCCGTCCTTGAGCTTCTCGACGAGCAGCCAGCCGAGGATGGCAGCGGCCGGTGCGGCGAGGGTGTTGACCCAGGCGATCGCGGCGATGCCGTCAGCGGCGCCCTCGGAGCCGGCGTTGAAGCCGAACCAGCCGAACCACAGGATGGCGGCACCGAGCAGGACGAAGGGCGGGTTGTGCGGCTTGTGTGCACCCTTGGCGAAGCCGACGCGCTTGCCGAGGACGAGCGCCAGGGCGAGACCTGCTGCACCGGCGTTGATGTGCACCGCGGTGCCACCGGCGAAGTCGATGACCCCCCACGTGGCAGCCCAACCCGAGGTCAGGTTGAAGACCCACGAGGCGACCGGGAAGTAGACGACCGTGACCCAGATGCCCGCGAAGACCATCCAGGCGCCGAACTTGGCGCGGTCGGCGATGGCGCCGGAGATGAGCGCGACCGTGATGATCGCGAACGTGGCCTGGAAGCCGACGAACGCCATCGACGGGTACGCCGCCTGGATGTTCGAGGACTGCGCCTCCTCGAAGGCCTGGCCGAGGCCGATCTGGTTCCAGTCGATGCTGAAGAACCCGACGACACCGGAGACCGCCGTGCCGTCACCGTGGTTGGCGAAGGCGATCGCGTAGCCGTAGAGCACCCACAGGACGCTCACGAGTGCGATCGCACCGAACGACATCATCATCATGCTGATGACGGACTTGGCCTTCACCAAACCGCCGTAGAAGAAGGCCAGGCCGGGTGTCATGAACAACACCAGCGCCGCCATGACCAACACGAACGTCGTGTTGCCCTGATCAAGCATCTGTTCACCTCTCGATTGCACGAGCGGCTCTTGGACCGCCTCGGGTGACACCGAGTCTGGCGAGGTGACGTTTCACGAGGGGGCACGATGTGTTTCGCGGATGTAACGCGACGGCGCGGTTTGTAAACGTCGTGTTTCGCACGGCCCGATGCCCCCTGGACAGGGGGTGCACCGACCGGTCAGCGGATACCCCGGGCGGTGGGGGTCAGTCCTGGGCGCGGCTCAGGGCCACGACACGGCTCGCTGCGCGCAGGTACTTCTTGCGGTAGCCACCGTCGAGCATGGCGTCGGGGTACACCTGGTCGAGCGGCGTGCCCGAGGCCACGATCCGGACCTGGGCGTCGTACAGCCGGTCGACGAGCGCGACCCACCGGAGCGCGTCGGTCTGGTCCGTGAACGCCCGGACGTCGGTGAGCCCGACGGCGTCGAGGTCCTCGACGAGTGCAACGTACTTCGACGGGTGCACCGAGCCGAGGTGCGCGACCACGGCCGAGAAGTCGTCGAGCGTGACGGTGCCGGCGGGCAGTGCCGCGGCCACGTCGGACACCACACCCGCCGACTCGTCGACCGCGCGGCGGCGGTAGTCGAGCCCGTCGATCCGCATCGTGTCGAACCGGTCGGACATCGCCTGGATCTCCCGCAGGAAGTCCTGGGCCGCGAACCGTCCCTCGCCGAGCGCGCCCGGAGGTGTGTTCGAGGTGGCGGCGAAGCGGGTGCCGGTCTCGGTCAACTCCTTGATCAGGCGAGTCATGACCATGGTGTCGCCCGGGTCGTCGAGCTCGAACTCGTCGATGCAGACCAGCGCGGTCCCCCGCAGCAGGTCGACCGTGCCCTGGAACCCGAGCGCGCCGACCAGCGCCGTGTACTCGATGAACGTGCCGAACGTCTTCCGCCCGGAGGCCGCGTGGTATGCCGCCGCGAGCAGGTGGGTCTTGCCGACACCGAACCCGCCGTCCAGGTAGACGCCCGACTTCGCAGCGGGCTCGACCGGCTGCTTGCGGCGGCCGAACAGGGCGCGACGGGGCGCTTCGGTCGGCCCGGCCGCGACGAACGCGGCGACGGCGTCGCGCACGTCGGCCTGCGAGGCGTAGTCCGGGTCCGGGCGGTACGAGTCGAACGAGGCGGCCGCGAACTGGGGCGGTGGCACCAGTGCCGCGGCCATCTGCTGCGGGGTCACCTGGGGGTCACGGTCGACGAGGTGCGCTGGCGCGGTGTTCGTGGACAATCAGGAACCCTTCCGGGAAGCAAGTCGTGCGGTGTCACGTTGCGGCTGGGGCACGGTACGTCCGCGTACCGTTGCCCACAGGCACCGACGACCGATCCTAGTCCGGTGCCGGATGACCACCTGGAGGTAGCTCACCATGACCGCACCGGTCGACCCGTCCGAGAAGTTCACCGCCTACGCTCACCCGGAGCGTCTCGTCTCCACCGAGTGGCTGCAGGAACAACTGGACGCCCACACCCCCGACCTGGTCGTCGTCGAGTCCGACGAGGACGTCCTGCTCTACGAGACCGGACACATCCCCGGCGCGGTCAAGATCGACTGGCACACCGACCTCAACGACCCGGTGCAGCGCGACTACATCGACGGCGAGGCGTTCGCCGAACTGCTCGGCAGCAAGGGCATCGGCCGCGAGACCACCGTCGTGCTCTACGGCGACAAGAACAACTGGTGGGCCGCCTACGCCCTCTGGGTCTTCTCGCTGTTCGGCCACGAGGACGTCCGCCTGCTCGACGGCGGCCGTGCGAAGTGGATCGCCGAGGACCGCGCACTCACCACCGAGGAGACCGTCGTCACGCCGGCCGAGTACCCGGTCGTCGACCGGATCGACACCGAGATCCGTGCCTACAAGGACGACGTGCTCGCCCACCTCGGCAAGCCCCTCATCGACGTGCGCAGCCCGGGCGAGTACGACGGTTCCCGAACCACCGCGCCCGACTACCCGGAAGAGGGTGCACTGCGCGGCGGCCACGTCCCCACCGCGGTGAACATCCCGTGGGCGACCGCCGCCGCACCGGACGGCACGTTCAAGCCGCGCGCCGAACTCGACGCCATCTACCGCGAGGGCGCCGGCATCGGCGACGCCGACGAGGTCATCGCGTACTGCCGAATCGGCGAGCGGTCGAGCCACACCTGGTTCGTCCTGCAGCACCTGCTCGGCTACGACAGCGTCCGCAACTACGACGGCTCGTGGACCGAGTGGGGCAGCGCCGTCCGCGTCCCGATCGTGCAGGGCGCGGAGCCGGGTACAGTTCCGAACCGATGAACGACAGCACCGAGGCCACCCTCCCCGCCACCCTCGCCGAGATCCGCGACGACTTCCTCGCCCTGGGCCAGAAGGACCGCCTGCAGCTCCTCCTCGAGTTCTCGAACGAGTTGCCCGCGCTGCCCGAACGGTTGCAGGGGCACGAGGACGAACTCGAACGGGTCGAGGAGTGCCAGTCCCCCGTGTTCATCACGGTGACCGTGGGCGAGGACGGCGACGCACCCGACGTCGTCCGCATGCACGCCACCGCCCCGCGCGAGGCGCCGACCACGCGCGGCTTCGCCTCCATCCTGGCGCAGGGCCTGAGCGGCTTGACGGCAGCGCAGGTGCTCGCCGTGCCGGCGGACTACCCGTTGACGATCGGCCTGTCCGAGGCGGTCAGCCCGCTGCGGATCCGCGGCATGGTGGGCATGCTCGGACGCGTGCAGCGTCAGGTGCAGGCTGCGGTGTCGTAGACGCGACCTTCTGACAGACGGGAGGCCCGTGGCGGATCCGCCACGGGCCTCCCGTCCATCTCCCCCTCGGCACGCATGCCGTCCTCTGGAATTTCAGTCCGGACCCGTGCCAGGATGGTGCGGTCAGCACCAGGGGGGAATGACGATGGCGAAGATCCACGGGAACGATCCGACCGGCTACTCGTACAGCGCGGCGGATGCGCTCAAGTCGGCTTCGACGGCGCTTGCGTCGTCGATCGGCGGCCAGTCCGGGTCGCGGTCGCCATCGGTGACGACTGCGCGTGCGGAGTTCCGGGGCTACTTCTCCGAGGTCTTCGCGGACAACGCCGACATCGCCTCGCGCAGCGCGACGAAGCTCGTCGAGTCGCTGCAGAGCCTGTCGGGCTTCGTGCAGCAGCTCCGCGACGCCGCGAAGGACGAGGACGACCGGCGGAAGCAGGCGAAGGAGTGGACCGCCCGCAAGCGTGAACGCGAGGAGAACCTCCTCGTCGCCGCAGGACACGAGATCTCGACGTGGTTCGGCGGGGGCGACGACCCGAAGCCGCCGGAGCCCGAGCCGGAGCCACGACTGCAGGCGGACGAGGTCAGCGTCACGGGGCGGGAGTTCCCGGCGGGCGGCGGGACCAGCGGTGGGACGTCGTCCGCCGTCCCCGCGGACCTCCGCTCCTTCGAGGCGACCACCCGGACGCTCGACGCCGATCTGTCCGGCGCCGTCTCGACGTTCCGGAACGCCCTGAGCGACTACGAGGCCGAGTGCAACCCGTGCTGGGGCACCCTGAACGCCCAGTCGCTGCTGACCGCGGTGAACGACTGGCTCACGGCGAACGGGAAGGACGCCGACTGGGCGGGCACCGTCGCAGCGCAGTTCGAGGCCGCCGGTGGCGGTGCCGGGCCCGCGACGCTGTCGGACGCGGCGATCGCGGCCGCGCTGTCGTCGGCGGGGATCGACGCCGGTCGGGACGACTTCACCATCGGGCCGTTCTCGGCGATGGGGACGCCCCCGACCAACGGGTTCGCCGACGACCCGGTCAACACGGCCACCGGCAACTTCCTCGAGCCCGAGACCGACCTGTCCTTCGCGGGGCAGGCCGCGTCGCTCCGGCTCACCCGCATGTACAACTCACTCGACGGCCGCTCCGGGGTGTTCGGGCTCGGGTGGTCCTCGATCCTCGACACCCGGCTGGAGATCACCGACGACGCCGCGTCGGTCGTGCTCGACGACGGCCGGCAGGTCGACTTCCCGCGGCAGGGCGACGGCTGGGACCGCGCGGTCGGCGAAGACCTGTGGCTCCGGGCCGAGCGAGACTCCCTCGTCGTCCAGGACAACGCCGGCGGTCGCTGGGAGTTCACGCCGTCCGGACTGTGGTTGCGCAGCGGACGTGGAGCAGGCACCACGGTGGCCGTGCGGCGTGACGAGCAGGACCGCATCACGCGCCTGTCGCACGTGTTCGGACGGTTCATCGACGTCGAGTACGCGGGCGACCGTGTGGCGTCGACGACCGCCTCGGACGGACGCCGCATGGAGTACCACTACGACGGTGCTCGTCGACTCGTCCGTGCGACGGACGCCGTCGGCAGTCGTCGGTACCGCTGGAACGCGGACGGGCTGATCGACCGAGTGACCGCGGCGACCGGGGTCGTCGAGTGCGAGAACACCTACGACGACCGCGGCCGGGTCATCGAGCAGCGCACACCGTTCGGTCGACGGGTCCGGTTCACGTACCTGCCGGGTCGGGTCACCTCGGTCTCCGACGTCGACGGGGACCACGCGAACACCTGGATCGCCGACCGGAAGGGCCGCGTCGTCGGGATCATCGACACCGACGGGCAGCGCCAGTCGATGTCGTACGACCCGCACGGCAACCTCGTCTCGGTGACCGAGCGCGATGGTCAGGTGACCGTCCACGGGTACGACGACCGCGGGCGTCGGGTCCGGACCGTGACGCCGGAGGGCGCCGACATCACCTTCGGGTACGACGAGCAGGACCGCATGACCACGGTGGTCACCGCGAACGGCGGGGTCGCCGAGTACGAGTACACGGGCGACGACCGGAACCCGTCGGCCGTCGTCGATCCCGTCGGCGGACGCACGCTGCTCGACTGGCAGGACGGGGTGCTCGTCCGCACCACCGATCCGACGGGCGTCGTCGTCACGTTCCACCACGACGCGTCCGGTGAGCTCGTCGGCGCCGAGAACGCCGTCGGCGACACCGCGCGGTTGGTCCGCGACGCCGGAGGCCGGATCGTCGAGGCCGTCACACCGCTCGGCCACCGGACCCGGTACCGCTACGACGCCGCCGGGCTGCTCACCGCGCGCGAGGATCCGGACGGCGGACTGTGGCGGTTCGAGCACGGCGACGGCGGTCGGGTAACGGCGACGATCGACCCGACCGGTGCCCGCACGGAAGTCACCCACGGTCCACACGGCGAGGTCGTGTCCACCACGGACCCCCTCGGTCGCGTCGTCACGAAGGACTTCGACGCGTTCGGCAACGTTTCGACGATGACCCTGCCCGGCGGTGCCGAGTGGGCGTTCGTCCACGACGCGCTCTCGCGGCTCGAAGCCGTGGTCGACCCGGCCGGCGGCACCTGGAGACGCGAGTACAACGCGGTCGGAGCCCTCGGCGCCACCGTCGACCCGACCGGTGTCCGCACCGAGGTGGGGCAATCGCGCACGGACGGCGTCTCCACGGTCCGCGACGCCTTCGACGCCGTGTCCGTCACGACCGACGAGTTCGGGCGTCCGACCCGGCTCGAGCACGCGGATTCCTCTGCTGAGCTGACGACGTACGACGCTTGCGGCCGCCCGGTCGAGCTCGTCGACCCGGACGGTGGGCTCACCCGCATCCAACGTGACCTCGCCGGACGCGTCGTCGCCGTCACCACCCCGGCGGGCCGCACCACCCGGTACGAGTACGACGCGTGCGGCCGACCGGTCTCCGCGATCGATCCCGCCGGCGCACGCACCACGCTGACCTACGACGCGGATTCGCGGGTCGTCGCGCGCACCCTGCCGACCGGCGAGGTCGCTCGGACCGAGTACGACCGCCAGGGTCGAGTCGTCCACGCCGACGTCCCCGGGGTCGGCACCGTCCGGTACCGGTACGACCGAGTCGGTCGCGTGGTCTCGGCGCGGGACACCCGCTTCGGCCAGCGGACCTTCCGGTACGACGCCGCAGGACAGCTCGTCGCCGCGGTGAACGGTCTCGGGGGTACGACCCGCTACGAGTACGACCAGCGTGGACGACTCGTCCGCTCCGTCGATCCGCTGGGTGGCGTGACCGTCCGGACGTACACGCAGCTCGACAAGGTGGCCTCGTCCACGGATCAGCTCGGGCGCACGACGACGGCGACCTACGACGCCGCCGGACGACAGCTCACCCAGACCGATCCGGACGGCACCGTGCTGCGGTGGGAGTACGACGCAGCCGGTCGGGAATCCGCGCAGTACGCCGACGACCGTCTGCTCGGCCGCATCGACCGCGATGCCCGCGCCCGCACGGTGACGATCACCGACGAGACCCGTGCGGACTCCCCTGCCTCCCACGTCCTCGAGTTCAGCCGACTGGGCCAGCTCGTCCGACGTGCCACCGGCACGCGCGAGACCCGGTGGACCCACGATGCCGACGGACTCCGCACCTCGGTGCAGTCCCCTGACGGGTCCACGACCCGGTACGAGCACGACGCCACCGGACGGGTCGTCCGCGTCGACCACTCGGCCTTCGGCGAAGTTCGGTACGAGCACGACGCGGCAGGGCGGCTCCTGGAGGCCCGCGCCGGCGACCAGCTGCAGACCTGGGAGTACGCGAACGGACACGTCGTCCGACACACGCGCATCGACTCGGACGGCACGCACCTCAGCACCATCGGGCGCGACGCCGACGGGCGCATCACCCGGGTCGATGGACCCGGCGGGAGCACCACCTACGAGCACGACGATGCCGCGCAGCTGGTGGCGTCCGTCCAGGACGGCAGTCGCACGGGCTGGGTCTACGACGCAGCGGGTCGCCTGGTCGAGGAACGAACGGACTCCGGGGCCCGACGGTTCTCGTACGACGCCGCCGGACAGCTGACCAGGGTCGACGCTCCGGACGGGGTGCCCGAGGCGGAGTACGCCTACGACGGCGCTGGTCGTCGGGTGGAGGCGCTCCGAGCCGACGGGGTGACGACCACGTACGGCTGGACCCCGCAGGGTCACCTCACCGCGGTGGCGGAGGCCACCGCGGCAGGCACCACCACGACCGACCTGCACGTCGACGCCCTCGGTGAACTCGCCGATGTCGACGGCATCCCGATCGCTTGGGACACCGCCGCGTTCGCGCCGACGCTCCTCGCTGTCGGCGACACCCCGGTCGTCCGCGCTCCCGGTGGTCTCACCGGGGTGGGCGACGGGTGGGCAACCAGCGGTCGGCGCACGACGAGAGCAGCCGACGACGCCGACCCGTGGCAGACGCTCATCGACCTCGGCGGTTCCGGCCTGCCCGGCGGGATCGCGCTCGGCGCCGACGGTTCGCTGCAGGTCGCCGGCTTGGAGTGGATGGGTGCCCGCGCGTACGACTCGTCGTCGCGCGGCTTCCTGTCCATCGACCCGGTCAGCGCGCCCGCCGGAGCAGCCTGGGCAGGCAACCCCTACTCGTTCGCCGGCAACGATCCGCTGCACGCCATCGACCCGCTCGGTCTCGCGCCCGTTACCGACGCGGAACTGGAGGCCTACGCGGCGGCCGAACAGGGTCCGCTCGCCCGGGCCGCTGCGGCCACCGGTGACTGGTTCGCGGACAACTGGGAGTACGTCGCCGGCGGCGCGATGGTCGTCGCGGGCGGTGTGCTTCTCGCCACCGGCGTCGGCGGTCCGGTCGGCATGATGCTCATCAGCGCCGGTGCCGACACCATCATCCAGAAGGCCACGACCGGCGAGGTGAACTGGGGCCAGGTCGCCGTCAGCGGGGCATTCGGTGCGGTCGGCGGTGGTGCCGGTGCCCTGATCGGGAAGCACCTGCTGGGCAACGCCGCAGAGGGCGCGGTCGAGAACGTCGCGAACTACGCCGTGAGCGGCCAGCCGGTGACCCCCGGTGGAATGCTCCGGAACGCTGCCGAGGGTGCCGCGACGTCGGCGGCCACCGGCGGCACGATGTCGAAAGTGCACCTGCCGACCGCGGTGAACAGGCTTTCCGACGTCGCTCCTTTACCTCCGACAGGACTCGGTGAGCGCGCCCAGCGAATTGCAGACAAGGTTCTCGAAGATCCGAACAAGATGGGGCACATCTTCGACAAGAAGGAACACGGACTTGATCCGCTCGTCGACTCGATGGGAGGGAAGCGTCCGGTCATCGAGGCCGTTGCCCATCACCTCGACAAAAAAGATCTACCCCCCGGCAAATTTGTTGAAGATGTACCGATAAGCGACGCTACTGTTCGCGTACGTGGATCCAATGTAGAGGACACCCCTCGTGTCGGTACAATGTTCATCCCAAGGGACACACCTTGAAGATTGGGGCAACATGAAGACAGAAGACGAATCACGTCTGCACGATCTCGTCCGCACTTGCTTGGATCACCTACTCCTACCTGAATCAGGACCATTGCAGGACCAAGCGCAAGCAATTCGAGGATTCCGAGCGACTGGTCCACGGATCTGGCAGATAGACCTTGACGACTCACCCGCCGTCAGCTTGCCGGACCAGCCCCTTCCGATCGAAGCCTCTTATGCAGATGAATCTTCTGAAGTTGCAGGCGAAGTTCTTATCTGGACGAAGAACGGGAGGATTGACAGTCTAGAGC
The DNA here is from genome assembly GCF_902706105.1 of Curtobacterium sp. 18060. Classification (NCBI taxonomy): domain Bacteria; kingdom Bacillati; phylum Actinomycetota; class Actinomycetes; order Micrococcales; family Microbacteriaceae; genus Curtobacterium; species Curtobacterium sp. 18060. Next base: position 31,130 of record NZ_CACSJV010000017.1, read on the forward strand.
TTCCGTGGTTCACGGATTTGATGCCAAGAAACATTCCCAGCGCTCAACAACTGCTATTTGACGAATGATTTCCAGCGTCTTCAAGCGGAGGACAAGGCGAGGTTGAATCGGATCCGATGCTGCGACTTTTTACCCGTGAATCTGAACAGGGCGATAGCGGGTGGTTCGACCTCGCCGACGTCGTGTCCTCCCTTCATCTGCCGCAGCTTTCATGGACGGCCGAGGACATATTCGTGAACGTGTCGAGAGATCCCGGACTGGACGTTGCCGAACTGGAGCAGCTCTCGAGCGCGCCCCACTTGCCCAATCCGGTGCTCGACAATGCCTCGTTCATGCGACTCACCGAAACCACGCAGCAGTTCATCGATGGCGAGTTCGTCGGATTCAACCCATCCGAAGTCGGTGATATCGACAGAGCAGTCATCCGCCTCGACATGAGTGACGGCTCGTTGTGGACGATCATCATCGACACAGATCGGGTCGAGATTCGGGACGGATTTGCCCGGGCATTCGGGCCGGGAACGCGAGTGCCGGCGATGACCACCCGCACCACCGGGCCTTCGACCGAAATGCCACCGTGAACACCGCACGGTCGCGAGCCTTGAGCAGAAACAGAGCAACCGGCCCACGAGAACGAAACGTGCTCTCTTGAGTCCACCGGTCCACGCGGGGATGGCTCCCCATCCGTGAACAGCATCACCCGTCAGGGTCGAGTTGCCCATCGGAGTTGGGGCGAAGCTCCCCCGCGATCGCACTTGTGACGTGTGCAACCAAAGCCTGAAAGGACCACGTTGAGTTCACAGCAACAGATCTACCCAGTTGCGGTCGGTGACGTCTTCACCGTGCCGCTCGATGACAGCAAGGTGGTGCTCGGACAGGTGATCGGCAAGTACACGAAGGCGCTCTACGTCATCATCTTCGACCTCGTCGCGCCCGTCAGGTCAGTGCAGACCCTCCACTTCAGCGACGTGACGGCAGCGACTCCCCTTCTCGCGCGGATGACGTTGGATGCGCGATTCCGACCGGGCATGTGGCAGATCGTGGGCAACAGCATTCCCGATCATCGCCGGTTCCTGCCCGCGTTCAGCCACGGATCGGAGGACTACGACGGTGTGCACGTCACGAACTTCGACGGGTCGAGGATGCGGAGGGCGACGGCTGACGATGCCCGCCGTGTTCCGCATCTGACCGTCGACTCCCCGATGGACGTGGGGAAAGCGGTTCGTGCCCACCACGGCTTGGAACCGCGGCGGCCGGTGTACGACGACCTCCGGTACCGCCCCACTCCGACGTCATGGGAACTCTTCGGAGAATCTCGATCTGCTCGAGCAGACTCAGCGAGGGCAGCTCCTGAACAGCAATCCGTACAAGGGAACGATCATGGTCGCTGACACCGCTGACCCCACCGGGGGCGCGATGACCGTCGAGCGCGCGGGCACGCTCGACCTCATAGGCGTCGACTTCCGGCTTGAGCTGGGGTTCGGCAACGGCTACCGCGTCCAGCTCGAATCCGAGTGCACCGTCACCGACCGGTCCGGAAGCACCGCGGTCGTCGATCCCGAAAGCAAGGACGCACTGGCCCCGATCCTGCGGCTGTTCGGTGTCGAGCTCGTTCGGAGTTCGACCGAGAACGGCGTACTGACGCTGATCTTCGACGGCGGGGACACCCTCGTCGCCGGTCCCGATACCGAGTTCGAGTCCTGGCAGGTCTCCGGGCCGAAGGGTCGCCCGGCCCGCACCGAGCCGCCGACCGGAAGCACGAGCACGGGCACGGAAGGAGATCGAGGATGAGCGGCGTTCCGCGCCAGCCCTTCGCGCTGGACATCGCCGGCGACACCGTCGACCTCATCAGCATCGGACCAGACGTGACGATCCGCTTCTCGAGCGGTGCTTCGCTCCGGTTCGAGACCGACTTCGCGCTGACAGGCTCTGACGGGGAGCACGCGTTCCTCGATCCCGGCGACAAACCGTCCCTGCTCGACCTCCTTGCCCTGCACAACAAGGTCGTCTCGGACGGTGCAGTCACGGGCGCGCGGATCGCCATCCGGTTCGCCTCGGGTGAGTTGCTCGAGGGCTGGTCGAACCGCCGAGGTCCGTCCTGGCACTACAGCGAACCGGGGCGCGCACGGGTCGACATCGACGTCCTGCCCGACGGCGAGGTCCGGTACCGACAGGGCCCGTCGTCCGCGGAGATCCGACGGTGACGGACGCGCCCCCGGCCATCTCGATCCACCATCTCCGAGCGGTCACCGATGAATCGACCGTGGAGCTCCCGGACCGTGTCGTCGAGGTCCTCGCCACTGTCGGGCCGGACACGGATGTGCTCGTCTCCGACGTGTCCGCACGCTCGTTCGCAGCGGTCATCCGGCGGACCTACTCGAAGCAGGAGCCGAACCTCGCGCCGTTCATCGACCCACTCGAAGCCCTCGGCGACGAGCTCGTCCTGACCTGTCAGGTAGAGCACGCCGACGAACTCGTGACGGTCGTGTTGCGCGCGACGGACCGAACGCTCGTGGCGGCCACGGCGATCGACCGATCCATCGGACTCGTCCACATCACCGTCCAGGAGCTGTGCTCGCGCCTGCGCACATCAGACGCCCCGGGGGCCGAACTGGCGCTCGAGGTGGCATCGCAGTGCGCGGCCGAGGAACGGCTCCGTGTCTTCGATCAGGGCGCGCTGGCGACGGCACGGACCTTCCTGACGAAGTACACGATGGCCGCCGAGAAGGGCTTCGACGTCCGCGGACTCGACGAGTTCGCCCGTGCGCTCGTGCCGCTCGGCGACGAACAGCCTCGGTTCTGCATCGTGCAGGCTGACACATGGGTCGGATTCACGGCGTTCACGCCCGGCAGGACCGACGTCCTCGCTGCCATGAGCGTGGGCGGCCTCTCGCCCCAGACCGAGACGACCGAGGAGAACGGATGACCACGACAGTGCCGGGCGACCTGGGGATGGTCACCTACCGGATCGCCGCTGCTCGCATCGTGCTGCCCGACCTGGTGCAGTTCTTCTCAGAGCTCGAAACATCAGAGCTCGATTCACCAGAGCTCGTCTGGGTCCTCACGACCCTGTACGCCGTCACGTCCCCTGACAAGCCGGTCCAAGCGCTCCCACTCGAACGCCGCGTCGACGCGGCGGCGGAACCCGGGCTCATCCTGAGCCATGCCGAGGCGATGGAGATCGCTGACAGCATGCGGCAGCTCATCGACGGCGAGTTCCTCGGCTACCTCCCCGGCTCGGACCTGACCGACGAGTCGAACCTGGTCGTCCGGATCGACGCGTTCGACAGTGGCGAATGGACCGTGACGGTCCGACCGCCGCTCACGACGATGAGCGATGCCTTCGACCGGACGCACGGCCCAGCGCAGCTCGGCCGACCGGCGACTCGTCTCGAGGAGTTCGGGCCGCGACAGCAGACGACGAACGGAACGAATGCCGGACCACCCGCTTCGTGAGCAGGAATGGTCGGGTGTCGGACGGTGACCCGACCATTTCTGCTCACGATGCGACCGAACGGACGCAAGGACGGACGGGAGGCGCGGTGCCAGCTGGAACCGCGCCTCCCGTCCGCCCTTCGGTCCCGTCTACCGCGCGCTGGCCGCCCCGCGCCGCTGGACGACCTCGGTGAGCCACGCGAGGATCCGGGCGTCGAACCAGTCGGCGTCGTGGTTCCAGAGCTTGGTGTGCCGGGCCGTGGTCTGCACCTCGAGCCGCACCAGGTCGGGCCGTGCGCGTGCCAGGTCGTGCGAGGCCGAGGACGGGACGAACCCGTCGTCGTCGCTGTGCAGCAGGAGGATCGGCACCGTCAGCTCGGCGGACCGGGTGACCATGTCGAGCTCGCGCAGGTCCACCGGCTGCTGCAGGCCAGCGAGCCGGTGCAGCACCGGGGTACGGAGCAGGCGCTGGGCGACCTTGCGGACCGGCCGCGGCAACCCCATGAGCTGGCTCTGCGACTTGAGCACCGCGTGCCAGTCGACCACGGGTGACTCGAGCACCACACCGTCGACGAGGCCGGCGAAGCGTGAGCGCAACAGGGTCTGGAGCACGACGGCACCGCCCATCGACCAGCCCATGAGCACGACGCTCTGCGCGTTCTGGGCACTGAGCCAACGGAGGACGGAGTCGATGTCCTCCCACTCGGTGCTGCCGAGGCCGTAGCGGCCGTCGACGCTCGGTGGTGCGACGCCGTCGTTCCGCCACGACGCGAGCACGACCGAGTAGCCGGCGGCGCGGAAGACGGGGACGGCGCGGATGGTCTCGGCGCGGGTGACCCCGCGGCCGTGCACCAGGACGGCCCACGGGGCGTCCGGGTCGTCGGCACGGACGACCCAGGCGGGTGCGGGCCCGTTCGGGGTGGGGATGTCGATGTCCTCGACGGGCACGTCGAGCTCGCCGGGGGTCAGGTAGAACCAACCGCCCCAGCGCCCGCGGCGTGCAGCGGTCGGGTCGCCGGCGTCGATCGCGATGATGCGGCGCGTCACCGTGGTGTCGGTGGTGCCGAGGACCTCTCCGACGCGCATGTGCCCGGTGCCGGCGCCGAACCAGAGCGAGTAGCGACCCTGCAGCTCGGTGTCGGCGGTCCGCTCGATGGTCACCGTCATCCGGACCGGATCGACGGCGTGGATCGGGACGCGTTCGGTGCGCTTGCGGTCCGGGGTGACGACGGCGCGGGCGACGGCGGCGACGAAGCCACCGATGACGGCCGTCCCCACCGCGGCGGCGGCCAGACCGGCACCGAGGGCGATGAAGCCGGCCGATCGTGCGGTCTCCTGGACGGCGTCCTCGGCGGGTCGCGCGGATCGGGACATGGCCCGGAGCCTAGTCTGCATGTGTGTCCGAAACCCGAGAGCCCGACGCCTTCGCGCGGCTCCGCGCGTTCGTGTCCTCCGGCAGCAGCCGCTCCGAGACCACCGTCACCGAGATCCCCTCGCCCACGCGGATCGCACCGTTCTCGATCGCCCTGGCGGCGGACGTGTCCGGCACCGCGCACGGCGTCGAGTCGGACCTCGGCACCGGACGGTTCATCGCCCTGTACGACCCCGAAGAACCCGAGGGCTGGGGCGGCGCGTTCCGGGTGGTCTCGTTCGCGCAAGCACCACTCGAACCCGAGATCGGTGTCGACGAGTTCGTCGCCGACGTCACGTGGAGCTGGCTCGTCGACGCGCTCGAGACGCACGGTGCCGAGTACGACCACGCTTCGGGCACGGCCACCAAGATCATCTCGCGCGGGTACGGCGACCTCGCCGCACAGGGCGACGGCGCGCAGCTGGAACTGCGCGCGTCGTGGACGCCCCGCGGCGACGACCTCACCGCACACGTCCAGGCATGGCAGGACATCGTCGCCATGCTCGCCGGTCTGCCTCCTGCCTCGGACGGCGTGACCCTGCTGGCCCCGAGGAGGCTCGCCAAGTGACCGACCCCGCCAGTTCGACCCCCGGTGCACCGGACCCCGCGTTCGAGGACTCGCACGAGGCCGTCAAGGTCATCGACTCGCGCGACGACTACCTCGACGCCGTCGCGGCGATCGCCGCCGGTCACGGGCCCGTCGCCGTCGACGCCGAGCGCGCCAGCGGCTACCGCTACTCGCAGCGCGCCTACCTGATCCAGGTGTTCCGTCGCGGTGCCGGCGCGTTCCTGTTCGACCCGATCCCGATCGGCGACTTCTCCGAACTGCAGGCGGCCATCGTCGACGAGGAGTGGCTGTTCCACGCCGCCTCGCAGGACCTGCCCTGCCTGCAGGAGGTGGGTCTCGTCCCGACCCGCATCTTCGACACCGAACTCGGAGCCCGCATCGCCGGGTTCCCCCGCGTCGGTCTCGGCGCCGTCGTCGAGCAGCTGCTCGGGATCACGCTCGCCAAGGCGCACTCGGCAGCGGACTGGTCGACCCGGCCGTTGCCGCAGTCGTGGCTCGTGTACGCGTCGCTCGACGTCGAGCTCCTGCCGGATCTGCGCGACGCCCTCGCCGCGACGCTCGACGAGGCCGGCAAGTCCCGGATCGCGGAAGAGGAGTTCGACGCGGTGCTGCACCGCGCCCCGAAGCCCGTCCGTGCCGAGCCGTGGCGCCGGCTGTCCGGCATGCACGCCCTCCGCGGTGCCCGCGCACTGGCGATCGCCCGGTCGCTCTGGGTCGCCCGTGACGAGTACGCCCGCGCGGCCGACATCGCTCCGGGGCGCACGATCCCCGACGCCGCGATCGTCGCAGCGGCAGCCGCCGCACCGTCGTCGCGCGCCGAACTCGGCGGCCTGAAGGCGTTCATGGGTCGCGCCAGCCGTTCCGAGCTCGACCGCTGGTGGGCCGCGGTCGACGAGGGCCTGACGACCGAGGACCTGCCGAAGCTCCGCGGCTCCGGTGAAGCGACGCTCCCGCCGCCCCGCGCCTGGGCCGACCGCAACCCCGCGGCCGACCGCCGGTACAAGGCCGCACGGGCCGCGGTGACGAAGCGGTCCGAGGAGCTCGACATCCCGCTCGAGAACCTGCTCACGCCGGAGACCCTGCGTGTGGTCTCGTGGGCACCGCCGTCGCCGTCGTCGACCGAGCTGGTCGGGGCCGCCCTCGCCGCACACGAGGCCCGCCCCTGGCAGGTGGAGGAACTCTCCTCGATCATCGCGTCGGCCTTTGTCGCTGCTGCACAGCAGCCCGCGCCGACGGATGACGTCGAGTCGTAGGAACCGCCCAACCGGCATGCGGCCGCCCAGCCTGGGGGCATAGCGTCGGGAGCGTCGCCGGGCGAGGCCCGGCCGGCCGGAGCGACCAGCGTTCCGGCCCGATCGATGAGGATCTGGGAGGCCCGGATTGCCAAAGGCATCAGACGTCGTGTTCGTGGACGGAGTACGGACACCGTTCGGACGAGCCGGCGAGAAGGGGGTGTTCTGGAAGACCCGGTCCGACGACCTCGCGGTGCACGCGATGCGCGGACTGCTCGACCGGAACGCCTCGCTCGACACCGCAGCGGTGGACGACGTCGCCGTCGCGGCGACCACGCAGCAGGGTGACCAGGGGCTGACCCTCGGCCGCACCGTCGGCATGTTGGCCGGCCTGCCGAAGTCGGTCCCCGGGTACGCGATCGACCGCATGTGCGCCGGGGCCATGACGAGCGTCACGACGCTCGCGGGTGCCATCGCCTTCGGTGCCGCGGACATCGCGATCGCCGGTGGCGTCGAGCACATGGGACGCCACCCGATGGGCTTCAACTCGGACCCGAACCCGCGGTTCATCGCGGAACGCATGGTGTCGAGCGACGCGCTGGTGATGGGGTCCACCGCCGAGCGCCTGCACGACCGCTTCCCGGCGATCACGAAGGACCGCACGGACGCCTACGCCGTCCAGTCCCAGCAGCGCTACGCCGCGGCGTGGGCCGCCGGCAAGCTGCAGCCCGACGTCATCCCGGTCGAGGTGAACAAGGGCGACGGGTGGGACGTCATCAGCACCGACGAGCCGCCGCGTCCGGGCACGACGCTCGAGGCGCTGGCCGCGCTGAAGACGCCGTTCCGCCCGCACGGACGGGTCACCGCCGGCAACGCCGCCGGCCTCAACGACGGCGCGACGATGAGCCTGCTCGCCTCGGCCGAAGGCGCCAAGGAGCACGGCCTGCCCACGAAGATGCGGATGGTCTCGTTCGCCTTCGCCGGCGTCGAGCCCGAGGTCATGGGCGTCGGACCGGTCCCCGCCACCGACAAGGCGCTGTCGAAGGCCGGCCTGTCCATCGACGACATCGGCCTGTTCGAGATCAACGAGGCGTTCGCCGTGCAGGTGCTCGCGTTCCTCGACAACTACGGCATCGCCCAGGACTCCGCGAACGTCAACGCGTGGGGCGGCGCGATCGCCGTCGGCCACCCGCTGGCATCGAGCGGTGTCCGCCTGATGACGCAGCTCGCGGCGCAGTTCGCCGAGCGTCCGGACGTCCAGTACGGCATCACCACGATGTGCATCGGGCTCGGGCAGGGCGGCACCGTCATCTGGGAGAACCCCGGTTTCAGCAAGTCCGCAGCACGTTCGGCTCGGAAGGGGGCATGAGCATGACCACCGTCGACACGGACCGTCTGTCCGAACTCAGCGAGGACGAGGTCGTCACGCACTCGTTTGTCAAGCACGTCACGATGGCCTCCGGCGGCACACTGGCACTCATCACGCTCGACAACGGCAAGGACTACAAGCGCCCGAACACCCTCGGGCCGCGCACGCTGCAGGAACTCTCCGGGGTGCTCGACACCCTGAAGACCGAGGCGGCGGCCGGGACGATCCAGGGCGTCGCGATCACCGGCAAGGAGTACTGCTTCGCCGCCGGGGCCGACCTGTCCCAGGCCGCCGCGGTGCCCTCACGCGAGGCCGCCCATGACCTGGCCGCTCTCGGGCACGCCACCCTCCGCAAGTTCTCCGACCTCGGGGTGCCGTCGTTCGCCTTCGTGAACACCCTGGCCCTCGGCGGTGGGCTCGAGATCGCCCTGCACTGCACCTACCGGGCGTTCTCGTCCGCCGCGCAGGGCATCGGCCTGCCCGAGGTCTTCCTCGGCATCATCCCCGGCTGGGGTGGCGCGACGCTCCTCCCCCGCCTGATCGGCCCCGAACGAGCGCTCCGCGTCATCGTCGAGAACCCGCTCAAGAACAACCGCCTGATGGACGGCCCGGCCGCTGTCGAGATCGGCATCGGCGACGTGCTCATCCCGTCGGTGACGTTCCTTCCCGCAGCGGTGGCCTGGGCCGACGGCGTCATCACCGGCGCGACCAAGGTGGTGCGCAAGAACGAGCCGGGCATGCTCGAGAAGGCTGCCTGGGGCACCGTCGTCAAGGTCGCGAGGGGGCAGGTGGCGTCGAAGATCGGCACCGTGCCGAAGTCGCCGTTCCGAGCGCTCGACCTCGTCGCCGCGGCTCGCGGCGGCTCGTTGGACGAACGGTTCGCCGACGAGGACGACGCCCTCGCCGACCTGCTCTCCGGTGACCAGTTCGCCGCGTCGATGTACGCGTTCGACCTGGTGCAGAAGCGTGCGAAGAAGCCCGTCGGTGCTCCGGAGGGCGTCGAGCCGAAGAAGATCACGAAGGTCGGTGTCCTCGGCGCCGGGCTGATGGCGTCGCAGTTCGCGCTGCTCTTCGCCCGACGCCTCGGCGTCCCCGTGGTGATCACCGACGTCGACCAGTCCCGCGTCGACGCCGGCGTGGAGCGCATCCGTGGCGAGGTCGCGAAGCTGCTCGACAAGGGCCGGATCTCCCCCGACGACGCCAACCGCATCACGGCCCTCGTCAGCGGCTCGGTGTCCTACGGCGCCTTCGCCGACGCCGACTGGGTGATCGAGGCCGTCTTCGAGGAGATGACCGTCAAGCAGGAGGTCTTCCGGAAGATCGAGCAGGTCATCGCCCCGGATGCCATCCTCGCGACGAACACCTCGTCGTTGTCGGTCTCCGAGATGGGTTCGGTGCTGTCCGACCCGTCGCGCTTGGTCGGGTTCCACTTCTTCAACCCCGTCGCCGTCATGCCGTTGCTCGAGGTCGTCCGCACCGCCGAGACCTCCGACGAGACGCTCGTCACGGCACTCGCCGTCGCGAAGACGCTCAAGAAGACGGCGATCATCACGGCCGACCAGCCGGGCTTCGTCGTGAACCGCGTGCTCGCACGGGTGCTCGGTGAGGCGATGCGTGGCGTCGAGCAGGGCACCTCGTTCGACGTCGTGGCGGCCGGTGCCGCGCCGCTGGGACTGCCGATGTCGCCGTTCGAGCTGCTCGAGCTCGTCGGTCTGCCGGTCGGGGCGCACGTGCTCGACTCGCACCACGCCGCGTGGCCGGAGCGCTTCTACCCCGGTGACGGGCTGAAGAAGATCGCCGAGCACGGGAAGATCCTCACCCGCGACAAGAAGGGCAACGCGACCGGGTACGACCCCGCCGCCGTCAAGCTCGTCGCGCCGTCCAAGAAGGACGCGGAGCCCGTTGACGCCGCAGCGATGCAGCAGCGCTTCGAGGACGCCCTGGCCGACGAGCTGCACCGCATGCTCGAAGACGAGGTCGTCCAGCACGTCGAGGAGATCGACCTCGGCCTGATCCTCGGTGCGGGCTACCCGTTCCAGGCCGGTGGGATCAGCCCGTACCTCGACCGCAGCGGTGCGTCCGAGCGCGTCTTCGGTGGGAGCTTCCACGACCCGCTGATCGTCGGCCCGGCTTCGCGCTAGCCGGCGCGAGTCCGTCTCGCACAACCGAAGTCACCCCGAACCGCAGATCGCCGTGGTTCGGGGTGACTTCGGTTGTGTGCCGGGATGGAGCGCCGGCCTCAGGAACGCCCGCCCTGGCGTACGGTGCAGGAGTGACGCAGGAGTGGTGGGCACCGAAGACCGCCGCAGGGCCGTCCGTGGTCCTGCCGGTCCCGCTCGACGCTGTACCGGCCCTGCTCCGGCGAGCAGTCGACGCCGTTCCGGGTGCCGCGGCCATGGAGATCCGCGACGACGGCGCCGTCATCGCCCGCCGGACCTCGTTCGCGCTGCGGGCCGAGAACATCGTCCTGACCTTCCTGCGCGAGTCGCCGTCCTCGTCCCGCGTCCGGATCCTCCGCGAGGGCCGCGACGGCCTCGACTCCGGCCAGGTCCTCTGGGTGACGCCGATGGCGCGCGCGATCCTCGCTGCACTGCGGTCGGCAGCTGCACAGGACACGGCAGCGCCCCCATCGTGAGCCGCCATCAGCCGCCCACGCAGTCGTTGCTGCCGCTGAAGCACGGCGGGACCGACGGCCGTGGTGCCGGCGGCTCGGGCGGCTCGTTGTCGTACGACGTGAAGTACGCGGCGCTGTGCGTCACGACGAGCACGTAGTCCGCCCCGCTCGCCCGGACAGCGCCGTCGCGTCGGTCGACGCCGAGACCCGGTGCGGACTGCACGACGGACGATCCCTCCGACTGCCACAATCCGAGTGACCCGTCCCAACCGCGGACCCGCACGACCGCGAACCGGTCCTGCCCGAGGTCGTTGCCGAGTGCGATCGACTGCCGCCCACCGATGTCGACCAAGTACGGTGTCGATCCGTCCGGCTGGATTGCCTGTGCCACGAGGTCCTCGTCGGTCAGGCCGCCCGTGCGCAGCGCCGGTCCGGCGATGCGCACCGCGTCGACCGGTGTGGTTGCACCGTCGATCGTGTACACCGCTCCGGCGTCGATCCGACACGTCGTGCCCGAAGCGGGCTGGAAGAACCCGGAGTTGCTCGCGTGGCCGCACGAGTCGGTCCAGGTGGCATCAACCCGGTGGACTGCGGCGGTGCCCTCCCAGTCGACCACACGGTGCATCGTCTGTCTGGCGCCGACCCGGGCATCTGCACCGAGCTCCGGCGTGACCGTGCCGTCGTTCATCGCTGCGCACCCTGAGGACAGCGCCACCACCGCGAGACCGATCGCCACCGCCGTCGTCCTGAACCCCCGTCGCATGCGGCGATCCTGCCAGACGTCCCCGAAGGACATGCCCCTGTCGGCATGCGTGACCCTCCGCGACCCGCCTAGCGGTCGGCGGACTCCCGCGACCGCGCGGGCTTCGCCTGCGGCAACTTCGTCCCGACGACCTGGTCGATCACGTCGCGGGCGATCGCCTGCGCCGTCAGCCCGACGTCGGCGAGGATCTGCGACCGGGTCGCGTGGTCGATGAACTCGTCCGGCAGCCCCAGCTCGTTCACACCCGTGTCGACCCCGGCGGCCCGCAGGTCCTGCCGGAGCCGGGTCCCGACGCCACCGACGCGCACGCCGTCCTCGATCGTGATGACGAGCCGGTGCCTCCGCGACAGCTCGATGAGCGAGCCCGGGATCGGGACCACCCAGCGTGGATCGACGACGGTGACGCCGATGCCCTGCGCCTCGAGCAGCGCCGCGGCCTCGAGCGCCGTCGGCACCATGGAGCCGACGGCCACGAAGAGCACGTCCTCGACGCCGTCCGCAGCGGCGTGCAGCACGTCCACACCGTCGGGGAGACGACGGACGGCGGGGATGTCCGGCCCGACCTGGCCCTTCGACCACCGGAGCACGGTGGGGGCGTCGTCGACGGCGATCGCCTCGCGGAACTCCTCGCGCAGGGTCGCTGCGTCACGGGGTGCGGCGATCCGGATGCCGGGCACGACCTGGAGCAAAGCAAGGTCCCACATGCCGTGGTGCGACGGCCCGTCCGGTCCGGTGATGCCGGCGCGGTCGAGCACGAACGTCACGCCGGCCTTGTGCAGCGCGACGTCCATCAGCACCTGGTCGAAGGCGCGGTTGAGGAAGGTCGCGTAGAGCGCCACCACGGGGTGCAGGCCGCCGTAGGCGAGACCGGCGGCGGTCGTCACGGCGTGCTGCTCGGCGATGCCGACGTCGTACACGCGGTCGGGGTGCTGCTCCTGGAACAGGTGCAGTCCGGTCGGTCGGAGCATCGCTGCCGTGATCGCGACGACACGGGGGTCCGAATCGCCCACAGAAGCCAGGGTCGACGCGAACACCGAGGTCCACGACGGACCCGACGCGGCGTCGAGCGACTCCCCCGTCTCCGGGTCGATGTGCCCGACGGCGTGGAACTGGTCGGCCTGGTCGCGCAGGGCCGGCTCGAACCCGTGGCCCTTCTCGGTGATCGCGTGCACGATCGTCGGGGCGCCGTAGGCCTTCGCCTGCCGGAGCGCTGCCTCCATCGCACGCTGGTCGTGTCCGTTGACCGGCCCGATGTACTTGATGTCGAGGTTCGAGTACAGCGCTTCGTTGTTCGTGAAGCGCGACAGGAACCCGTGCAGACCCCCGCGCATCCCGCGGTACACGGCCCGGCCGGGAGCGCCGAAGCGGTCGGCCACGGCCCGGGAGGTCTCGTAGAGCGCCCGGTACTCACGCCGCGTGCGCATGGAGCTGAGGAACCGCGCCATGCCGCCGATCGTCGGAGCGTACGAGCGGCCGTTGTCGTTGACGACGATGACCAGGCGGCGGTCGTTGTCGTCCGAGATGTTGTTGAGCGCCTCCCACGTCATCCCACCGGTGAGGGCGCCGTCACCGACCACCGCGACGACGGTGCGGTCGGTCTGTCCGGTCTGCCCGAACGCGCGGGAGATCCCGTCAGCCCAGGACAGCGACGACGACGCGTGCGAGGACTCCACGATGTCGTGCTCGGACTCGCTCCGCTGCGGGTAGCCGGCGATGCCGCCCCGCTCGCGGAGCTTCGAGAAGTCCTGCCGCCCGGTGACGAGCTTGTGCACGTACGACTGGTGCCCGGTGTCGAACACGAAGGGGTCGTTCGGCGAGTCGAACACCCGGTGCATCGCGAGCGTCAACTCGACCACACCGAGGTTGGGCCCGAGGTGTCCACCGGTCTTCGCGACCTCGGCCACCAGGAACCGGCGGATCTCGGCGGCGAGTTCGGTCATCTGCACGTCGGAGAGACGCTTCAGGTCGCGCGGCGACGTGATGCTGCTGAGCAGGCTCACGGGCGCTCCTTTCGTGGGGCTGTCGGCCCACTCTATTCTCGTGGACTCCCATTCAACCGACCTCGCAGGCTCGGTCGGCGCTGGCGCCGCGCGCCGCTGGCGCGTCGCATCATGCGGAGCGCGCGGGAGGCCCGTGGCGGTGTCGCCACGGGCCTCCAGTCCGTCATGTGGTCGCGTCAGCGACCCGTGCGCGGCTCGCTCAGACGAGCGACCGGAGCACGTACTGCAGGATGCCGCCGTTGCGGTAGTAGTCGGCCTCACCCGGGGTGTCGATGCGGACGACCGCGTCGAACTCGACCGGCTGCTTGCCGGCGGGCGAGTGCTCGCTCGGCGTCGCGGTGACGTGCACGGTCTTCGGGGTCCGGCCTTCGTTGAGCTCGGTCAGGCCCGAGATCGAGACAACCTCGGTGCCGTCGAGCCCGAGGGACTCGACCGTCTCGCCCGCCGGGAACTGCAGCGGGACGACGCCCATGCCGATGAGGTTCGAGCGGTGGATCCGCTCGAAGCTCTCGGTGATGACGGCGCGGACGCCGAGCAGGTTCGTGCCCTTGGCCGCCCAGTCGCGCGACGAACCCGAGCCGTACTCCTTGCCACCGAAGATGACGAGCGGGATGCCCTGCTCCTGGTAGTGCTGCGAGGCGTCGTAGATGAACGACTGCTCGCCGTCGGCGGTCGTGAAGTCACGGGTGTAACCGCCCTCCACGCCGTCGAGCAGCTGGTTGCGCAGGCGGATGTTCGCGAACGTGCCGCGGATCATCACCTCGTGGTTGCCACGACGCGAGCCGTAGGAGTTGAAGTCCTTGCGGTCCACGTCGTGCTCGGCCAGGTACTTGCCGGCCGGGCTGTCCGCCTTGATCGAGCCGGCGGGCGAGATGTGGTCGGTCGTGACCGAGTCACCGAGCTTCGCCAGCACGCGGGCGCCGGAGATGTCGGACACCGCGTCGGGCTGCATGGTCATGCCCTCGAAGTACGGGGGCTTCCGCACGTAGGTCGACTCCTGGTCCCACTCGAAGGTGTCGCCCGTGGGGGTCGGCAGGTTCTTCCAGCGGTCGTCGCCCTCGAACACGGAGCCGTACTCGTGGGTGAACATCTCGGTGTCGATCGACTCGTCGATGACCTGCTGGACCTCGGCCGCGTCGGGCCAGATGTCCTGCAGGTAGACGTCCTTGCCGTCCTGGTCCTTTCCGAGGGCGTCCTTGTCGAAGTCGAAGTGCATCGACCCGGCGAGGGCGTACGCGATGACCAGGGGCGGAGACGCCAGGTAGTTCATCTTGACGTCGGGGTTGATGCGCCCCTCGAAGTTGCGGTTGCCCGACAGGACGGCGGTGACGGCCAGGTCGTTGTCCTGCACGGCCTGCGAGATCTCCTCGGGCAGCGGGCCCGAGTTGCCGATGCAGGTGGTGCAGCCGTAGCCGACCGTGTAGAAGCCGAGCTGCTCGAGGTAGGTCGTGAGACCGGCCTTCTCGTAGTAGTCGGTGACGACCTTGGACCCGGGCGCGAGCGTCGTCTTGACCCACGGCTTCGAGGTGAGGCCCTTGGCGGCGGCGTTCCGCGCGAGGATGCCGGCCGCCATCATGACGGACGGGTTCGACGTGTTCGTGCACGAGGTGATCGCGGCGATCGCGACGGCACCGTGGTCGATCGTGAACGGGTCGGCCCCGTCCATCGCGACCTTCGTCGGGGCCGAGGCCGTCGACGGGGCGCTCGACACGTAGACGTGCTCGTGCAGGTTGGTGTCCTCGTTGGTCGAGCCCGCGGCGATCGGGTCGGAGGCCGGGAAGGTCTCCTCCACCGCGTCGTCGAGGTCGGTCTGCTCGCTCGGGGTCGTGTAGTTGTTCAGGTCGACCTCGAACTGGTCCTTCGCCTTGGACAGTTCGATGCGGTCCTGCGGACGCTTCGGCCCCGAGATCGACGGCACGACCGTGGAGAGGTCGAGTTCCATGTACTCGGAGTACGCCGGCTCAACCGAGGCGTCGTGCCACAGGCCCTGGGCCTTGGAGTACGCCTCGACCAGGGCGATCTGCGCCTCGTCACGACCGGTCAGGCGCAGGTAGTCGAGCGTGACGTCGTCGACCGGGAAGATCGCAGCGGTCGAGCCGAACTCGGGCGACATGTTGCCGATGGTGGCGCGGTTCGCGAGCGGGACGGCGCTGACACCCTCGCCGTAGAACTCGACGAACTTGCCGACGACACCGTGCTTGCGGAGTTCCTGCGTGATGGTGAGCACCACGTCGGTCGCGGTCACGCCGGCCGGGATCTCACCGGAGAGCTTGAAGCCGACGACCTTGGGGATGAGCATCGACACCGGCTGGCCGAGCATCGCTGCCTCGGCCTCGATGCCGCCGACGCCCCAGCCGAGCACGCCGAGCCCGTTCACCATCGTGGTGTGCGAGTCGGTGCCGACGAGGGTGTCCGGGTAGGCGTAGGTCTCGCCGTCGAAGTCACGCGTGTAGGTGACCTTCGCCAGGTACTCGATGTTGACCTGGTGCACGATGCCGGTGCCCGGCGGGACGACCTTGAAGTCCTCGAACGCGGTCTGGCCCCAGCGGAGGAACTGGTAGCGCTCCCCGTTCCGCTCGTACTCGAGGTCGGTGTTGCGCTGGAGTGCGTCCGTGCTGCCGAACAGGTCGGCGATGACCGAGTGGTCGATGACCATCTCGGCCGGGGACAGCGGGTTGATCTTGTTCGGGTCGCCGCCGATGTCCGCCATCGCCTCGCGCATGGTGGCGAGGTCGACGATGCACGGCACGCCCGTGAAGTCCTGCATGACGACGCGCGCCGGCGAGAACTGGATCTCGGTGTCCGGGTCGGCGTCGGGGCGCCAGGAGCCGAGCGCGCGGATCTGCGCCTCGGTGACGTTCTTGCCGTCCTCGGTGCGGAGGAGGTTCTCGAGCAGCACCTTCAGGCTGTACGGGAGCTTCTCGTGCCCGGGCACCGTGTCGATCCGGTGGATCGCGTAGTCGACACCCCCAACCGACAGTGTGTCCTTCGAGCCGAAGCTATTGACTGCAGCCACCGTGCCGCCTCCCTACTGATCGGTTTGCCCTCATCATCGCGGGCCGTGGTCCGTCCCACCAGCAAGGCAAACCTAATCCCGCTGACGCCGGAGCGCCGGACGGGAAAGTCTCTTGATGTCGAGACAACTCTACACCGTGGCGGCGTCGTCCCTCCGCACGAACACGGTGCGGACCAGCAGCCAGGTGACCCAGAGCACGGCGGCGTAGAGCGGGACGCCGAGGATGAGCTTGAGGCCGGCGAGCAGCTCGACCTGGGCGGTGAGGTAGAGCGGCACCTCGACGGCCAGGCGGAGGGCGAAGAGCCCGACCCAGATCCAGGTGGCGACCGTCAGCACGCGGCGCTTGACCGGGTCGGCGCGCCAGTCGACGTGCGAGCCGTCCTCGTTCGCCGGCAGCAGGAACCCGACGACCAGACCGATGAGCGGCCAGCGGACGGCCAGCGACACGAGGAGCCCGACCAACCACACCGAGTTGATGATGATCCCCGGGATGAAGTTGCTCTCGGCGCGTCCGGTGATGAGGGCGAGGCCGGCCGACACCGCGACGCCGAGGATCCCGGCGAAGGACATCGTCAGCGACTGTCGCTGCACCAGGCGGAGCACGACGAACACCAGGCCGACGACCACCGGGATCACGACGCTCGGCACGAGCTCCTTCGTGATCGCGTAGACGACGAGGAACGCGAACCCGGGCAGCACCGACTCGGCGAGCCCACGGATCCCGCCGACCGCTCCGAGCAGCGCGCGCCCGGAGGGCGCCTCGCCAGGGGCGACGCGGGCGATGCCCGCGTTCTGCACCGCGTCGCGGAACTGCGCCGAGAACGACGGCGCAGCCGACGCATTGTCAGGGATCCCAGCGGACGCGGGCACGGCTTCGGACCCGGCCGCTTCGGGTCGGTGGGTGTCGTCGTGTTCCGGCACCGTGCCTCCAGGCAGGTCGGTCGTCAGGTCGTCAGGCGGCCGCTGGTCAGATCGCGGTCTGCGTCGACTTCGGCATGTGCAGCGGGATGAGGTCGCGCGGCGGCATCGGCGTCGTGCCGCGCACGACGACGACGCTGCGGAACAGCTCCTCGATCTCGCTCGCGTCGTCGGGCTGCTCGGCGGCCTTGCCGGCGATCACGCCGCGCAGGAACCAGCGCGGGCCGTCGACGCCGACGAAGCGGGCCGGCCGGACGCCGGCGGTGCCGCCGTCGCCGTCGACCGCGACCGGCACGGACGCGCGGAGCTCGGGGCCGAACGGGCCGTCGACCTCGGTCACGACACCGCCCTGGCGCTCGATCTGCTCGGCGATCTGTGCGCGGATCTCGTGCCACAGCCCCGTCGAGCGGGGTGCGGCGAACGGCTGGACCTGCAGCGTCGAATCGTCGTAGTCGAGCCCGACCGCGACGACGCGCTGCGAGCCCTCCTCGACCTCGAGGCGCAGGTGCAGGCCTTCGCGCGGCAGGACCTTCACGCCGCCCAGGTCGACGTACGGACGGACCAGGTTCGCCTCGGTCTCGTCGTGCGGGCCGTTCTCGGCACGGTCCTCGGGTGCGGACTTGTCCGTCGGGGCGACCCCGTCGACCTCGTCGAGGTCCGCGTCGGCGTCCGTCGCGATGTCGACCTCGGGGGTCGTGTCCGCGATCTCGACCTCGTCGGCGACGGCCTCGGCCACCTCGACCTCGGCCACCTCGCCCTCGTCACGCTTGCGTCGACCGAACTTCATGCGCGCGTTCCTTCCTGAACATCATCGGCGGCGCCGGTCACGGCACCGCTCCGGTCACCGTAGCCGGACGAGCCGAAGCCACCCTGGCCCCGGACGCTGTCGGGGAGTTCCTCGACGTGCGTGTACGTCACCCGCGGCACGGGCATGACGATCAGCTGTGCGATCCGGTCACCCACGTGCACCTCGTACGGCTCGGACCGGTCGGTGTTGAGCAGCGAGACCTTGATCTCACCGCGGTACCCGGAGTCGACCGTGCCCGGGCTGTTGACGATGGTGATGCCGTGCTTGGCGGCGAGCCCGCTGCGCGGGACCACGAACGCGGCGTACCCCTCGGGGAGCGCGATCCGCAGCCCGGTCGCGGCCAGGTGGCGCTCGCCCGGCTGCAGCACGAAGGCCTCGGTCGAGACGAGGTCGGCACCGGCGTCGCCGGGGTGGGCGTGTCCGGGGCGGTTCTCCCCGGTCCAGAGGACGTCGACTGGTTCGGTCACGTGTCGAGGGTAGTGCAGAGACGTGACCCGACCGTGACCTGCTCCGAGTCGTGGTCGAATGGACCCGTGACCCTGTACCGCGAACGACTCTGGGCCCCGCCCGCCCTGTACCTGGCGACGGCGCTCGTCATCCCCGCCACCCTGCTCGTGTTCCTGCCCATCAGCGTGCTCGCCGGTGTGCTCGTGGCGATCGGCATGGAGCTCGGCGTCCTCGTGCTCCTGTGGGCACTCGCACCCACCATCGAGGTCACGGACAGCGAGTTCCGCGCCGGCAAGGCGCACCTCCCCCGCGCACTCGTCGGCAGCGTTGAGGCGTTCGAAGGCGCCGAGGCGACCACGCAGCGCGGCCCGAAGCTCGACGCACGAGCGTGGACGCTCTTCCGCGGCTACGTGCGCGGGGTCGTCAAGGTCGAGGTCCGCGACGACGCCGACCCGACGCCCTACTGGCTGGTCAGCGTCCGGCAGCCCACGAAGGTGGTCGAGGCCATGCAACATACGCGCTGACCTGGTATCTCACATGCCAGTCTGGGGTGATGGATCGTTCTCCACCACCCCGTACGAAACCACCCCGTACGAAACCACCCAGTACGAAGCGGATCGATGTCGAGGCCCTGCGCGGCGTCGCGGTCGCCCTGGTGATCGCCGAACACGCGCTCGGCATGCCTGCCGGCGGGTGGCTCGGAGTCGACGTGTTCTTCGTCCTCTCCGGGTTCGTGATCACGCGGAGCCTGCTCGCTGAGCACGTCCGCACCGGCCGCATCGACCTCGTCGGGTTCGCGGTGCGTCGGATCCGGCGTCTCCTCCCCGCCGCGCTCGTGGTCGTCGTCGTCACCATGTCGGTCTCGGCGGCGCTCTGGTTCCGGCCCAGGTTCGTGTCCGTGCTCGGCGACGCCCTCGCGGCGCTCGTCGGCACGATGAACTGGCATCTCGTCCGCCAGGATGCCGACTACTTCGCCGAGACCGCGGCCTCGCCGCTCCGGCACTTCTGGTCGCTGGCCGTCGAGGAGCAGTTCTACGCCGTGTGGCCGGTGCTCCTGCTCGCCGTCCTGGCGGTCTGCGGACGTCGGCGCGCTCGTTTGGTCCCTGTTGTGGTCGCCGCACTCACGGCCGTCGGGACCGTCGTCGCCGTCGGTGCCGGTCCCGTCACGGACTCTGCCTACTTCCAGACCTGGGCCCGGGCATGGGAGCTCCTCCTCGGAGCGACCGTGGCGACGCTGCCGACCGTGGCGACGCGGTCGACCGTGACCGCGCACCCGACGCCGCGGGCACTGCCGACAGCCGTCACCGTCGGGCTCGGATCGGTCGGCGCGGGTGGCGTCATCATCGGGGTGCTCCTCGCCCCCGTGTCGCCGTTCCCGACGGTCCCGGTCGTCGTCGGGACCGCATTGGTGCTCGTGGCCGGCGACCTGCAGCTCCGGCTCCCCGCGGTGCGGTGGGTGGTCCGGCCCGTGGTCGCGCTCGGTCGGGTCTCCTACTCGGCGTACCTCTGGCACTGGCCGCTCTTGGTGTTCGCCGCCGTCGTCGCCCCCGGGGCGATGGGCACGGCGGCTGCGGTGACGGTCACACTCGTGCTCGCCACCCTCTCGACGCGGTACGTCGAGGAGCCGCTCCGGACCCGACGTCCCGTCGGGCACCGGCCACGACACCGACAGCGCCTCCGACGGCTCCGACGGCTCCCACTGGTGGTCCCGGCGATCGTGGTCACACTGTCGGTCGCCACGATGACCGTCGGGGATCCGGCCTCCGCGGCGCGGCTGCTCGAGCGACCACCCACGAACGCCCCCGAGCGACTCCCGTTCGCGGACGCTCGCGCACTCCGCACCGCCGTGGCCGTCGACGGGCACCCGGACGCCACAGCACTCGCCGCCGGTGCCACCCGCGCCTCCCTGCCGCCCGCCATGCGGGACCGCGGCTGCCTCGTCGGCGTCGGCGAGCCCCTCCGGACGTGCGGCACGACGACCGGGGCCGATGTGCTCGTGGTCGGCGACTCCACCACCGTCGCGTGGTCGCCGACCGTCGTCGGAGCGCTACCGACGGGTACCGCCATCGGCGTGACAGGCGTGGCGAGCTGCAGCGCCGTCATCCCGACACGCGCGGTGCGGCACCGGTGGTCCGATGCCTGTCTGACGGCCAAACGGGCCCTCCACCGGGCGGTCACAGCGGCTGACCCCCGACTCGTGGTCATCAGCGCCGTCACGGGCGAGTACCGGGAGCACCTCGGCGACCTCCCAGCGGGCCGTGCAGCCGCGCTCTGGGAACGGTCGATGGCCGAGACGATCCGCGCGTTCCGCCGCGACCACCGCCGCGTGCTCGTGCTCAGCGCACCCCAGTACGGTCCGGACACATCCACGTGCCCCGACCGGATCCACGGGTTCGGACCGTGCGCCGCTTCGGTCACCCCGGACGCCCGAGCGAAACGCACCGCGGAGGCCGCCGCGGTCCGCTCGAGCGGGCCGGGCGCGGCGTACGTCGACATGGCCGCGTGGTCGTGCAGCAGCGACGGCTCGTCGTGCCCCGCGGTGATCGACGACACGCTCGTCCGGGTCGACCAGGTGCACACCACGAGAGCGTTCGCGGACCGCCTGGTCCCGGTGCTGCGTCGCGCAGTCGACTGGGACGCGTTGCTGCGACGCTGACACGCACAGCTGACGGGAGGCCCGGCGCGCGTCCGCACCGCACCGTACGACGAAGGCCCCGCATCCTGGAGGATGCGGGGCCTTCGGTCATCAGTGCGTCTAGAGCGCTGCACATTCCGCGCAGACCGGCCCGAGCTTCGACTCGTGGTCGAGCTGGGAGCGGTGCTTCACGAGGAAGCACTCGACGCAGGTGAACTCATCGACCTGCGGGGGCAGCACCACGACGTCGAGGTCGACGTCACTCAGGTCCTGCCCGGCGAGTTCGAAGCTGCCGGGGTTGTCCGAATCATCGTCGACGACCCCCGACATCTTGTCGGGAACGCGCTCCTTGAGGGCCTCGATCGACTCCGAATCGGAGTTGTCATCGGTCTTCCGGGGGGCGTCGTAATCGGTGGCCATGCCCATCCATTTCTCGTATCGAGAGGTCGTCGCCGGGTGATCGGCGGCGACAGTTTGCACTACGTCCCGCCAGAGTGCAAACCGAGATCTGCGGCGGGTCGTCACGGCGCTGCAACCCGTGACCGGATCGGGACATTCCCGACACCCGTCGCCACTGATGCGCAGACTCCGCGGCACGCCCGTGCGCCTCCGTGGAAACCGTCCGCGACCACTGCATACTCACGGGGTACGACGCACGACCGTACGCGACGCTGGGAAGGCTGGACCATGCAAGACGTGAGAGTCATCGGAGTCGAGGCAGGCGCACTCCTCCTGGCGACCGACGGCGGTACTGAGTTCCGGTTGCCCGTCACGTCCTCGCTGCCGGGGCAGGTGCGTCAGGCCAACCCGGACGCCGGTCCGCAGAAGCGGGTCTCCCCCAAGGACGTCCAGGCCCGCATCCGTGGTGGTGCCGACGCCGCCGACGTCGCGGCCGCGCTCGACGTCGACGTCGAGTACGTCCGACGCTTCGAGGGCCCGGTGCTCGCCGAGCGCGCGTTCGTCCTCGACGCCTCGCACCGCGTCCCGGTGACCCCGGTCGACGACGAGGCCCCCGACACGTTCGGCGCGGCGATCACCGCGAAGCTCGAAGCCGGCGAGGCCACCGCGATCAGCTGGGGCTCGTGGAAGCACCCGGAGAGCGGCTGGCAGGTCCGGGTCCGCTACACCGCGGCCGAGGTCGAGCACGACGCCCAGTGGCGGTTCGACCCGAAGACCTCGACGCTCGTGCCGGACAACGGCGACGCGCACCGGCTCTCGCACACCGACGACGAGGGCATCGCTCCCCGACTGCGTGCCGTGGAGTACGAGCAGCAGCACGACGACGGCACCCGCTTCGACTCCGGCGCCTTCCGCGTCGAGGAAGAGGACGAGGCAGTCACGAACCCCGACGTCCCCGACCGCGCGCCGCTCCGAGCACCGCTGCCCCGGATCGGCCAGGCGGCCGTCGAGGAGCGCGCACCCGGCAACGAGACCGCCGACCTGCTCGAGGCCCTCCGTCGCCGCCGCGGGGAGCGCGAGGCCGCCTCGTTCGGCGAGCAGCGCGACGAGCCGGCCCGCGGCACCTCGATCAGCGTCGTCGACATCCCGCTGCAGGGGTTCGACGACGAGCCCGAGGGCGACACCGTCCCGCCGTCCGCCGACGCCCGTCCGGCATCGGCGCCCGAAGCCGAGGGCCGTGCGGAGCGCAAGAAGCGCAACCGTCGGTCGATGCCGAGCTGGGACGAGATCGTCTTCGGCACCCGCCCGGAGGACCCGGCCTGAGCCGACCGTCCGGCTGGCGCTGACCGCGTGGTCGGTCGCGGCCGGCTGCTACTGCGCGAACGCCCCGGCGAGCCGCAGCGGGACGAACGTCTCCTCGTCGGTCATCGCGCCGTGCTGGCCGATCATGCGCTTCGGCACCTCGCCGTCACGCAGCGCGCGGTCGTCGTTGAACGCCCACGACCCGCGCGCCACGACGATCACGTCGCCGATGCGCGGGACCACCTGCGGCGAGACCGCACCGAACCACCCGGCGGCGATCGCCTCGTCGCGGCTCGCGACGTACGCCTTCTTGCCGTAGCGCGCCCGGAACGCCCCGACCAGCCCGCGCACGTCGGTGCCCGGTGCCACCGTGAGCTGGCGGCACCGCGGATCGCCCGCCACCCCGACGACGTCCGTCAACAGGAGCGGGTCGATGGCGATGTTCGCGTGGTCGGGCACGTCGAGCACACCGTGGTCCGCGGTGACCAGGACACCCACGTCCGACGCACCGCGGGCATCGAGGCGCGCGAGCTCACCGTCGAGCAGCTCGAGCGTGGCCGTCCACCGGTCGGACTGCCACCCGGACTTGTGGCCGATCGAGTCGAGCTCCGGCACGTACAGGTACACGAGTGACCGACCGGTGGCGGTCTCGGCCACGGCGGCGTCGATGCGCTCCGGGATCGTGTCCGCCGACACGTACCGCGCGCCGCCGAGCACGTTCGCGGTCATGCCCGACGCCCGGTACCGGTCGGGGCCGACGACGACGGGGTCGACGCCGAGCTCCGCGGCACGGGTGAAGAGCGTCTCGGTGAGGAACCAGTCCGCAGGGACCTCGGTGTCCCACCCGCCCAGGAGGTTCATCACGGCGCCGGTGTCCGGGTTCCAGCCGCTGTAGCCGACGACGCCGTGCGTGCCGGGCGACCGTCCGGTGGTCAGGGTGCTCAGCGCCGCGGCTGTCGTGGTCGGGAACCCGCTGCGTAGCTTCTTCGCGGTGCCGGACCCCTTGGCGGCCGTGAGCCAGCGGGCGTGTCCGGCGCGAGCCGACAGCGCGACGCTCCCGAGGCCGTCGACCAGGACGACGATCGCGGAACGGGCGGGACGGAGGGCGATCCGGGCCTCCAGGCCGTGGTCACGCGACCACGCGCCGTCCGCAGCCCCGAGCGCCACGAGGCAACTCGGGAAGACGTCGGCGAGGTTCGCGGCGGCGTCGGGGGCCGTCGGTACGCTTGTTCCCATTCCACAGAGTCTCCCAGACGACAGAGTCTCCTAGACGACTCCGGTCTTCCAGAAAGGTGCCATGGCACGCACGGACGCAGTCGGCCTGCCCGACGGTGAGCGCATCGAGGACGTCGACGTCTCCGAGGAGATGCAGGGCTCCTTCCTCGAGTACGCGTACTCCGTCATCTACTCGCGGGCGCTACCCGATGCGCGCGACGGCCTGAAGCCCGTCCAGCGGCGCATCCTGTACCAGATGGCCGAGATGGGCCTGCGGCCCGACCGGGGGCACGTCAAGAGTGCCCGCGTCACCGGCGAGGTGATGGGCAAGCTGCACCCGCACGGCGACGGCGCGATCTACGACGCGCTGGTGCGGATGGCGCAGCCGTTCACGATGCGCGTGCCGCTGGTCGACGGCCACGGCAACTTCGGGTCGCTCGACGACGGTCCCGCTGCCGCCCGGTACACCGAGGCCCGCCTGGCCGAACCGTCGATGGCGATGACCGAGGGCCTCGGCGAGGACGTCGTCGACTTCGTCCCGAACTACGACAACCAGATCATGCAGCCCGGCGTCCTGCCCGCGGCGTTCCCGAACCTGCTCGTCAACGGTGCGTCGGGCATCGCGGTCGGCATGGCCACGAACATGGCGCCGCACAACCTGGGCGAGGTGGTCGAGGCCGCGAAGCACCTGCTGATGAACCCGCAGGCGACCCTCGAAGAGCTGATGGAGTTCGTCCCGGGGCCGGACCTGCCCTCCGGTGGCACCATCGTCGGGCTCTCCGGGGTCCGCGACGCCTACGCCACCGGGCGCGGCACGTTCCGGACCCGCTCGAAGGTGAGCGTCGAGAACCTCACCCCGCGCAAGGTCGGGCTCGTCGTCACCGAACTGCCGTACCTGGTCGGCCCCGAGCGCGTCATCGAGAAGATCAAGGACGGCGTCCAGTCCAAGAAGCTCGTCGGCATCTCGGACGTCAACGACCTGACCGACCGCAACCACGGTCTCCGGCTCGTCATCGGCATCAAGAGCGGCTTCAACCCCACCGCGGTGCTCGAGCAGCTGTACAAGCACACCCCGCTCGAGGACGGATTCGGCATCAACAACGTCGCGCTCGTCGGCGGGTCCCCGCGCACGCTCGGGCTGCGCGAGCTGCTCGACGTCTACGTGCAGCACCGGCTGTCGGTCGTCACCCGGCGGTCGGAGTACCGACTCGCGCGTCGTCGCGAGCGGCTGCACCTGGTCGAGGGACTGCTCATCGCGATCCTCGACATCGACGAGGTCATCCAGGTCATCCGCACCTCGGACGACTCCGAAGCCGCACGGAGCCGGCTCCGTGACGTGTTCGACCTGTCCGAGGTGCAGGCCGAGTACATCCTCGAACTGCGGCTCCGACGCCTGACGAAGTTCTCGCGCATGGAGCTCGAGGCCGAGCGTGACCAGCTGCTCGCCGACATCGCTGCCCTCGAGGAACTCCTGGCGTCCGATGAACGGCTCCGTGCCCAGGTCGCACTCGAGCTCACCGAGGTCTCCGACAAGTTCGCCACCCCGCGCCGCACGCTGCTCACCGAGGCCGACGCCCCCGTCAAGGGCGGGCGCAAGGCCGCGGTCGACCCGGAGTCCCTCCAGGTCGCCGACTCGCCGTGCCGCGTGCTGCTCTCGACGACCGGACGACTCATCCGCGTCGACATCCCGACGTCGGAGCTCAGCATCGTCCGCGTGCCGAAGCGCTCCAAGCACGACGCCGTCCGGTCCGCCGTGGTGAGCACCGTCCGGGGCCAGGTCGGCGCGCTGACCTCGACCGGGCGGGTCCTGCGGCTCTCCCCCGTCGACGTCCCGGCGGTGCCGCCCGCCGCGGTCCGGCTCGACGCCGGCGTACGGGTCACCGACTTCCTGGTGCTCACCAAGGGCGAGACGGTCGTTGCACTCGTCGACCTGTCCGGCGCGTCGTCGGACTCCCTCGCCATCGGTACCGCGCAGGGCGTCGTGAAGCGCGTCGTCCCCGGAGCCTGGCCCGACAAGCCCGAGTTCGTCGCCATCGGCCTGAAGCCCGGCGACGCGGTGATCGGCGCTGCCCAGGCACCCGAGTCCGACGACCTGGTGTTCATCAGCTCGAACGCCCAGCTCCTGCGCTTCCCCGCGTCCGGCGTCCGTGCCCAGGGCTTGCCGGCCGGCGGTGTCGCGGGAATGGCGCTGGCGTCCGGGTCCTCGGTGATCTGGTTCGGGTCCGTCGCCCGGTCCGACGACGCCGTGGTCGCCACCGTGTCCACGACCTCCACGGCACTGCCCGGAACGGACTCCGGTCGCGCCAAGGTCTCCGCCCTGTCCGAGTTCCCCGCCAAGGGCCGGGCGACCCAGGGTGTCCGGGCGCACGCGTTCCTGAAGGGCGAGGACGGGCTCACCGTGGGCTGGGCGGGCATCGCTCCCCCGCACGCGGTCGGTACGGACGGCGCCGCGCGGACCCTGCCCGACTGGCTGTCGAAGCGTGACGGGTCGGGGGCGCCGCTCGAGGCCGTCATCGGCTCGATCGGCGGCAGTGCCGCGGCGCTCGACGGCACCGCTGGCGACGCGTAGCGCGCGGCAGCCCCTCCCCGCGAAAGCGACAGTGTCCCGCGAACAGTTCGCGGGACACTGTCGCTTCGGCGGCACGGACCGCACACGGTGGCGGCACGGTGTCGCTCTGGCGGCACCGAGTCTCGGTTCGCGCGACATCGTTCGCGGTCCGGCACGCGAGTCCGGTCGCCGACCGCGAGACTCGCCGGCCGGGAGGCGCGGGCCACCCCCGTCCCGACCGCTCGATCCGCCGACGCGGAAGCGACAGGAGTCCGCCAACAGTTCGCAGGGCACTGTCGCTCTGGCGGCACGGACCGCGCACGGTCGCGGCACGGTGTCGCTCTGGCGGCACCGAGTCTCGGGCTGAGCGACCGAACTCGGAGCACGCAGCCCGAGACGAGTCGCTGAGGCCGAGACTCGGGCCAGCGGCGCCAGCGGCGCCAGCGGCCGCGCGGCCAGCGCCGCCGCGCGGCTACGCGGCTACGCGTCGATGCGGTCGCGGTCCAGACCCTCGCCGGCCAGGATGAACTCCTTGCGCGGGGCCACGTCGTTGCCCATGAGCAGCTCGAACACCTTCGCCGCGCTCTCGGCGTGCGTGATGTTCACCCGCCGCAGGGTCCGGTGCGCGCGGTCCATGGTGGTCTCGGCGAGCTGGTCGGCATCCATCTCGCCCAGGCCCTTGTACCGCTGGATCGGCTCCTGGTACTTCTTGCCGGTCTTCTCGAGCTTCTTCATCACGGTCTGCAGTTCCTGCTCGGAGTACGTGTACAGCGTGTCGTTCGGCTTGCCGCGGTTCACCACGACGACCCGGTGCAGCGGCGGCACGGCGGCGAACACCCGGCCCTGCTCGATCATCGGTCGCATGTACCGGAAGAACAGGGTCAGCAGCAGCGTGCGGATGTGGGCGCCGTCGACGTCGGCGTCCGACATGATGATGACCTTGCCGTAGCGCGCCTGGTCGATCTCGAACGTCCGGCCGGAGCCGGCACCGATGACCTGGATGATCGACGCGCACTCGACGTTCGACAGCATGTCCGACACGGACGCCTTCTGCACGTTGAGGATCTTGCCGCGGATCGGCAGCAGCGCCTGGTACTCGCTGTTGCGGGCGAGCTTCGCGGTCCCCAGGGCCGAGTCCCCCTCGACGATGAAGAGCTCGGTGCCCTCGGTCTCCTGCGACCGGCAGTCCGCGAGCTTCGTCGGCAACGAGGAGTTCTCGAGCGCGTTCTTCCGGCGCTGCGTCTCCTTGTGGGCGCGGGCCGAGATGCGGGTCTTCATCTCCGCGACGACCTTCTCGAGCAGGGTCGCGGCCTGGGCCTTCTCGGTGCGTTGCGTCGACGTCAGGATCTCGGTGATGCGCTTCGACACGACCTGGTCGACGATCTTGCGGACCGCCGGCGTGCCGAGGATCTCCTTCGTCTGCCCCTCGAACTGCGGCTCGGGCAGCCGGACGGTCAGCACGGCGGTCATGCCGGCGAGCACGTCGTCCTTGTCGAGCTTGTCCTGCCCGACCTTGAGCTTGCGGGCGTTCGCCTCGACCTGTGCTCGGACGGCCTTGACCAGACCGGACTCGAAGCCGGCCTGGTGCGTGCCGCCCTTCGGCGTGGCGATGATGTTGACGAAGCTGCGGAACACCGTCTCGTAGCCGTCGCCCCACCGCAGCGCGAGGTCCACCTCGCAGGAGCGCTCGACCGAGGTCGACACCATGTGGCCCTTGTCGTCGAGCATCGGGACGGTCTCGGTGAAGGTCCCGGTGCCCTGCACGCGCCAGACGTCGGTGACGGCGGTGTCGGCCGCGAGGTGCTCGACGAACTCGCCGATGCCGCCCTCGTAGCGGAAGCGCTCGACGACCGGGCCGGCCTCGACGGCGGTCCCCGTCGCCTCGGCACGCGCAGCAGCGGCCTCGATCGAGGACACGCGCTCGTCGGTGATCGTGATGCCGAGTCCGGGCACCAGGAACGCCGTCTGCCGCGCCCGGGTGACCAGGTCGTCGGTGCTGAACCGCGCATCGGCGGTGAAGATCTGCCGGTCCGCCCAGTACCGGATCCGGGAACCCGTGACGCCCTTCTTCACCTTGCCGACCACCCGCAGCTCGCTGCCCGAGGTGAACGGGCTGAACGGGGCGTCCGGACCGATGCCCTCGGCGTCGTCGAACGTGCCGGGCTCGCCGCGGTGGAACGACATGGCGTAGGTCTTGCCGCCGCGGTCGACCTCGACGTCGAGGCGCTCGGACAGCGCGTTGACCACCGAGGCACCGACGCCGTGCAGACCACCGGAGGCAGCGTAGGAGCCGGAGCCGAACTTGCCGCCGGCGTGCAGCTTGGTGAACACGACCTCGACCCCGGTCAGGCCCGTCTTCGGTTCGACGTCCACCGGGATGCCCCGGGCGGTGTCGCGGACCTCGACCGAACCGTCGGCGTGCAGCACGACGCCGATCTCGTCGCCGTGCCCCGCCAGGGCTTCGTCGACGGAGTTGTCGATGATCTCCCACAGGCAGTGCATGAGCCCACGGGAGTCGGTCGAGCCGATGTACATCCCCGGACGCTTCCGGACCGCCTCGAGCCCTTCGAGGACGGAGAGATGGCGTGCGGAGTAGTCGGAGCTCACCGTCCGATGCTACCGAGCGGCACCGACACCCTCGGCGTGGACACTCGCACTGGGGACAACCGATCCGCGCTCAGCGAAACAGCGCTGCACAATGCATCGTTCTCAGGCATCACGTGTTGAAATGGTGCAACCACCCGGCACCACCTGCGATCCGTGAGGAGCACAGCAATGACCCAGACCGTGCAGGACCCCTCCATCGACGAAGTCAGCAACCACCAGCTGACCGCCGCCGACCGTTGCGACAGCTGCGGAGCGCAGGCCTACATCCGAGCCACCATGTCGAGCGGCGAGCTCTTCTTCTGCGCGCACCACGGCGCAGAGTTCAAGGACAAGCTCGCGGCGACCGCCATCGAGTGGCACGACGAGAGCAGCCGACTCTACGAGTCGAAGTAGCGCGCGAAGGCGCGAGCACAGCAAGACGGGAGGCCCGGGGCCAGCTGGCACCGGGCCTCCCGTCTGTCTGTTGCCCGTCTCAGAACGCGCGGTTCAGCGCCCAGGCGGCGCCGCGGTAGCTGTTCGGCCCCCAGACACCGTCGATGGGGCCGCTGTAGCGGCCGTGTGCGGCCGCCCATCGCTGCAGTGCCCGGATGATCTCGGGGCTCTGCCAGTTGTGGAGGTCGCCGGCACGGAAGTACCCGCCCTTCGCGAGCTGCTCGGAGACACCCGTCCAGGAGTTCGGACCCATGATCCCGTCGATCGGCCCCTTGTAGCCGTAGTACCCCGCCATGCTGCCGAGGCACTGCAGCCGCTTGTAGAAGATCGTCCCCGGAACCCCGTCGAACTCGGTCGTGGTCGTCGGCACCGAGCTGCAGGCCGAACTGATGCGCGGCGTCGCGGCCTCAGCCGGAGCTGTCTGGACGACGGCCCCGGCAGTCGTCAGTGTCACGACGAGTGCACCGACCAGGGCGAGGACGGAATTGTTGGTGAGCATGAAGCGTCCTTTGTCGGCTTACAACATTTCACATTCTGCACGTGACCGGTCCAGCTTGGCAACTGTTGCCACCGCATCGGAGACGACGAAGGCCGGGTCCCGTCGGACCCGGCCTTCGTGAGCGTCACGCGATGCGCTTGAACGCCTTGTCGACGTAGCGGTCGACCGTCGCGCGCGCTTCGCGTGCGTAGCGGTCGATGGTGGCCGTCTGCTCGGGGTCCGGCGAGTACTCGCGGCCCAGGCGTGCGACGGCTGCGGCGAGGACACCATCGGTCAGCTGCGGGTTGAGCGGCAGGATCGGACCCTGCGTGTGCGTGCCGAACGACGTGCCGACGATCGCACCCTCGACCGGGGCGCCCGCCTGGTTGCCGCCGCCGGACACGACGTCGGCGAAGGGGGTGACCCCGGCCGCGAGCTCGATCGTGGTGGCGTGGTCCTCGAAGCCGGCGAGCCGCTTCGACGCACCGGGGAGCAGCGGGTACCGGGTCTCGAGGACGAAGTAGTTGACCCGACGTTCGGCACCGCGGACGGCTCGGGCGTCGAACACGCCGAACCCGGCGAGCGGAGTACCCTCGGTGGGCACGACCTCGTTCGTCGCCAGGTCGAACCCGCCGCCGACGGCGATGACCGGCACGCCGTCACTCGCGAACGAACGGAGCGGAGCGGCGATGCGGGCGACGTCGGCACCGAGCGAACGCATCGCGCTGAGCGGTCCGTTGCCGATGACCACGACGTCGGCCGCGGCGGGCAGGTCGTCGCCGGGCGCGTACTCGAGCACCTCGGTGTCGAGGCCGGCTGCGGCGGCACGGCGGACGAGGGCCGCGACGTTGCCGCGGTCCCCCGAGACACCCATCTGCCGGGGGTAGACGTGCAGGATGGTCAGCCGGTCGGCCGTCATGCGGTCTTCTCCATGTCCGGGTGGCCGAGGGCCTTGCGGGCGATCATCATGATCTCGTAGTTGACGATGAAGTTCTTCGTCCCGCTGGTCGTCGACCCGAGCTGCTCCATGTGCTTGATCGCGGCCTCGACGTCGGGGTCGACCCGGCCGATGCGGACACCGGCGTGCTCGAGGGCGATCGCGATCTGCCAGGCCTTGTCACCGGATACGACGTCGACGTGGTCGAGCTTCGAGAAGTCGATGTCGTAGATCCAGGAGATGTCCGGCGTGCCCTCGTCGATCGCCATGAGGACCTGCTCGGGGCGGTCCGGCAGCGCGTCGAGGTTGAGCTGGAGGCTCGCGGCGTTCTTGAACATCGTGAACTCGGCGGACTCGCCGGCGATGGGGAGTCGCTCCCCGCGGCCGTACGCCGGCTTCATCGTGCCGAAGGCCTTCGTGACGGCGTCGGCGCGGAACTGCGTGCCGAGTGCCGCGCTGGCCGTGGCGGTGGCAGCAGCAGCGTCGACCGCGTAGTGCAGGCCGCGTGCGGGCAGGCGCACCGCGATGTCGGCACCGTCGAAGCGGATCGTCGCACCGTCACCGGTGTTCACGACGACCTCTGACTCAGCGGCGTTCGGCTGGGCGTCCTGCCGGTCGAAGTCGTCGGCGTTCTGCAGGCCGTTCGGTGCGGCGGCGACGACCTCGGCGCTCGCACCGAAGCGCAGCACCCGCTGGCCGGCCCGCGCTGCGTAGGCGTCGAGGAACTGGTCGTCGCGGTTCGTGATCACGTTCGCCGTGGACAGTGCCGCGGTGTCGAGCATCATGTCGGCGACGCGTTCGGTCTCGAAGAACCGGTACAGCTGGTCGACCTGCACGTTGAGCATCGTCACCGTGGACGGCGACAGGATGCCGGCGAGCTCGACCGCGAAGGCCTCGTCGACCTCGAGGATGCCGATGTCCGCCTTCAGGCGACCGGTCAGCGACACCTCGGACAGCAAC
Organism: Curtobacterium sp. 18060; assembly: GCF_902706105.1. Lineage (NCBI taxonomy): Bacteria > Bacillati > Actinomycetota > Actinomycetes > Micrococcales > Microbacteriaceae > Curtobacterium > Curtobacterium sp. 18060. Next base: position 63,224 of record NZ_CACSJV010000017.1, read on the forward strand.
GCCGACGCGATGCCCTGCGGCAGGTTCGCCCCGGACGGGTTCGTGAAGACGCGGAGCCCGTGCGCCCGGACGATGTCCGAGATCATGTGCGTGGTCGTCGACTTGCCGTTCGAGCCGAGCACGAAGACGACGCCGTTCGGGAACTGCTTCGTCACGTGCTGCAGGAAGTCCGGCACGAGCTTGAGCACGATGAAGCCGGGGTACGCGGATCCCCCGCCCCGCGCTCTGGCGAGGGCACGGAGGATCCGCCCGATCAGGATCGGGATGAAGAACCGCATCGGCCTACTCGAGGTAGTCGCGCAGCGACTGCGACCGCGACGGGTGGCGGAGCTTCGCCATCGTCTTGGACTCGATCTGACGGATGCGCTCACGCGTCACGCCGAACGTGTCACCGATCTGGTCGAGGGTCTTCGGCTGGCCGTCACCGAGGCCGAAGCGCATGCGGATGACGCCCGCTTCGCGCTCGGACAGGGAGTCGAGCAGGCTCTCGAGCTGCTTCTGCAGCATGGTGAAGCCCACTGCGTCAGCCGGCACGACCGCCTCGGTGTCCTCGATGAGGTCACCGAACTCGGAGTCGCCGTCCTCGCCCAGGGGCGTGTGCAGGGAGATCGGCTCGCGACCGTACTTCTGCACCTCGACGACCTTCTCCGGGGTCATGTCGAGCTCGCGGGCGAGCTCTTCCGGAGTGGGTTCGCGACCGAGGTCCTGCAGCATCTGGCGCTGGACACGAGCGAGCTTGTTGATGACCTCGACCATGTGCACCGGGATGCGGATGGTGCGGGCCTGGTCGGCCATGGCGCGGGTGATCGCCTGGCGGATCCACCACGTCGCGTAGGTCGAGAACTTGAAGCCCTTGGTGTAGTCGAACTTCTCGACCGCACGGATCAGGCCCAGGTTGCCCTCCTGGATGAGGTCCAGGAACTGCATGCCACGGCCGGTGTAGCGCTTGGCGAGCGACACCACGAGGCGGAGGTTCGCGCCGAGCAGGTGCGACTTGGCGCGCTGTCCGTCGCGGGCGACCCAGCGCAGCTCACGCTCGGCCGGCTTGGTCAGCCCGGTCGAGTGCTGCAGCTTGTCCTCGGCGAACAGGCCGGCCTCGATTCGCATCGCGAGCTCGACCTCCTGCTCGGCGTTGAGCAGGGCGACCTTGCCGATCTGCTTGAGGTAGTCCTTCACCGGGTCGGCGGTCGCACCCGTGATGGTCGTGGAGTAGACCGGGGCTTCGTCGTCGTCGGTCTGCGAGATGACGAGCGCGCCAGCGGCGACCGCAGCGGCGGCGTCGGGCTTGATCGCCTTGTCGTCGGTGTCCTCGACGTCCTCGGTCGGCTCGTCGGTGGCTTCGTTCGCCTCGTCGACGGGGTCGATCTTCTTCGCCTTCGGGGCGGCCTTCTTGGCCGGGGCCTTCTTGGCGGGGGCCTTGGTGGCGCGCTTCTTCGGCGCGGCGGTTCCCTCGGCGTCCGTGGCGTCCTCTGCCACAGCACCTTCGGGCTGAGTGTCCTTCGTGGGATCGATCGTCGTGCTCCGGGCAGCCATGCGATCACCTCTCTCGTCGTGCCACGTTCGTGGGGTCGTGGCCTCCCTCGCCGCCCAGGGCCCGAGCCGCAGTCCCCCGCGTCGTCGAGTCCTACCGTTCCGGGCAGCACTAAGACCCATGTCAAGTCCCCCGCGTTGATCGGCGCTCCGAAGTGCTCCGACAGGATGGGGGTCCTGAGTGGGTCCGTGATCATTATTGCACGTGCCGCTTCCGCAGGCGCGCAACGAGTGCAACCCAGAGCGGTCCGACGCGTATTCCCTCCTCCGCGTGGAGCACCCGGCGCGTGCGGTGCCGGGCGTGCAGGAGCATCGCGACACCGAACCCGACCACCAGGTACTGCACCGTGAGGGCCACGCGGAAGTTGTCCCAGGCGAACACGGTCTCACCGGTGACGCGGGACATCACGTCGAGCAGCAGCCCGATCAGGTACATCATCACGAAGGCCGCCAGGAACCCCCCGACGTTGACGACGCCGTTCGCGGACCCGAGGGAACCGACGGGGTTGAACGTCCGGGCGAAGTCGAACCCGATCAGCGAACCGGGGCCGCCGATGCCCATCGCCACGACGAGGAGCACGAGCAGCCAGGTCGGCGGGTGGCCGGGCCAGAGCAGGATCGCGGTCCACACCACGGCGAGCAGCACGACCACGCCGAGCACGAGGTTCGAGCGGCGCATCGGGAACCGCGCGCACAGCAGCCCGAGCACCGGCCCGGCCACGAAGCCCACGGCGACGATGATCGTCAGGAAGCCGGCGGCCTCGGCGGGGCTGTACCCGAGCCCGCGGAGCATGGGGACGCCCCACAGCAGCGAGAACACCGTGCCGGACGACTGCGTCACGTAGTGGGACCAGAACCCGAGCTGCGTGCCCGGTCGACGCAACGCGTGCCCGAACGTCCGGAACGCGGCGCCCCACGAGTGCGGCAGCGGGATCGTTCCGGTCCGCACGACCACGGGGCCGTTGCGGACGAAGACGAACGCCAGGACGAGCCCGACGGCACTCGCGGCGGCGGCGACCCCGAACGCGGGCGTCCACCCCGCGGCGTGCAGGAGCACCGCGAACGGGAACGCCGACAGGATCTGGCCGATCTGCCCGAGGTTGCCCGTCCACTGCGAGATCTGCGGCAGGATCCGGCCGCTGAACCACATCGGCACCAGGCGGATCACCGAGATGAAGGTCATCGCGTCGCCGGCACCCACGAGCACCCGGCCCGCGATCGCCGGGCCGATCGTCGGCGAGACGGCCACGACGGCCTGGCCGACCACGAGCAGCGCGGCACCGAGCAGGACGAGCTTGCGCGGCCCCACCCGGTCGAGCGCGACGCCCACCGGGATCTGGAGTCCGGCGTACACGGCGATCTGCACGACCGCGAGCGTGGACAACACCGCCGCCGAGACGGCGAACCGGTCCTGCGCGTCCACCCCGGACACCCCGAGCGAGGACCGCTGCACGACCGCCAGGACGTAGGCGAGCACCGCGATGCCCCAGATCAGGTAGGCGCGACGGGAGTTCACCCCGACAGGCTACCGATCCGGCGGAGCCGGATACGCGACGTGTGTCGCCGACGCAGGTGACGTCCTGGTCGCGACCGGACGACCGACGGGAGGGACGGTGCGGGCCCGCCCCGGGCCTCCCGGCCGCCGTTCCGGACCGTTCAGGGCCCGACCCGGCTACTCGCCGCCGTCACCCTGGGTGCGACGATCCGCCAGGAAGCGCTCGAGCTCGGCCGCGATCGCGTCCGCGGTCGGCACCTCGCCGTCGACGTCCGTGAGCGGCGACGCGACCGGGTTGCCCTCCATGTACGTGTCGTGCCGCTCCTCGAGCACACCGACGAGTCGCTGCAGCTCGGCGTTGCCGGCGACCTGCTCCTCGACCCGGGTGAGGAACTCGCGACCCGCCTCGCGCAGGGCGTCCGTCGGGAAGATGAGGCCGGTGGCCGCGGCGATGCCGGACAGGGCCGCGACGGCCGCGTCCGGGAACTCGGTGTCCGACAGGTAGTGCGGGACGAGCAGGACGAGCCCGGTGACCTGCGCGCCGGTGGATGCGAGCCGGTGCTCGACGAGGTGCAGGACGTTCGCCGGCGCCTGGGTCTCGGGCTTCCAGACGCTCATCTGCTCGACGAGGTCGGCGCGGGTGCCGGAGACGGTCAGGCTGATCGGGCGGGTGTGCGGGACCGGCATCGGGATCGACTGCACCCAGGTGGTGTCCGCGACCTGGAGCTGGGCGGCGAGGCCGGTGACGGCGTCCACGAACCGGTTCCACTGGAAGTCCGGCTCGTACCCGGACAGGAACAGGAACGGCTGGCCGATCTCGTCGCGCACGAGGTGCAGCGCCAGCCGGGGCGGCTCGACGGCGGCGATGTGGTCGTGCTCGAAGGTGATGACGGGCCGGCGAGCACGCCAGTCGAGCAGCACGTCGGGGTCGAACTCGGCGACGAGCTGCGTGTCGAGGTCGTCGAGCACCGACGCCGTGACCTGGGCAACGGCCGAACCGGCGTCCGCGAAGCCGGTGAGCCCGGCGACCAGGTGCAGCCCGGCCGGGACGGTCGGGGCGGCCTCGTCGAACGTGTAGAGCTCCTCGGGGTGGTTCACCGTCCCCATGCTAGGCGGGGCCACCGACGCCCCCGCGCGGGACGGCCACGCCGACAGCGAACAGTGCGTGGATAGGGTTGGAGCATGGTCCGACCGACGCTCTCCACCGACTCCTCCGCCCCCTCCTCGATCTCCGCCGACGTCCTCGTGGTCGGCGTCCGGCCCGGCTCCGACGGTGCCCCCGCGACGATCGCCCAGCCGGCCACGACACCGTTCTCCGCGCTCGACGACCTCGACCTCGCGGCGATCGGCGCGACGGGCGCCAAGGACCAGCTCGTGCGCATCCCGGCCGTCGGCGTCGACGCCGCGAGCATCGCGCTCATCGGGCTCGGCACCGGGACCGACGCCGCCGCGTACCGCTCGGCCGCCGGCAGTGCCGTCCGCCAGCTGCCGCACGCCGCGTCGATCGCCCTCGCGCTGCCGACCGACACCGATGCACTCGTCGCGGCAGCGCTCGAGGGCGCGGCGCTCGGTGCCTACGCCTTCACGCGGCACAAGGGTGCCGGCACGACCGGGCCGACGCGTGGCGACCAGCGCGTGACGGTCCTCGCGCCGTCCGCCGCGACGGACGCCGCGGTCCGTCCGGCGATCGTGGCCGACGCCGCATCGCTGGTCCGCGACCTCGTGAACACCGCCGCCGGCGACCTGGGACCACAGGACGTCGCCGACGTGGCGACCGGGCTCGCCTCGGACCTCCCGCTCACCGTCGAGGTCCTCGACGAGCAGGCACTCGAGGAGCAGGGCTTCGGCGGCATCCTCGGCGTCGGCCGTGGTTCGGCGCGTCCCCCGCGCCTGGTCGTCGTCCGCTACGCACCGGAGTCCGCCACGAAGCACCTCGCCCTCGTCGGCAAGGGCATCACGTTCGACTCGGGCGGGCTCTCGCTCAAGCCGGCGGCGTCGATGCTCGGCATGAAGACCGACATGACCGGCGCCGCCACGGTGCTCGCCGCGACCGTCGCCGCCGCACGCCTGGGCCTCGACGTGCGCGTCACCGCCTGGCTCGCACTCGCCGAGAACATGCCGTCGGGCACGGCGACCCGCCCGGGTGACGTCCTCACCCTCAAGAACGGCAAGACCGTCGAGGTCACGAACACCGACGCCGAGGGCCGCCTGGTGCTCGGCGACGGCATGGCCGCCGCCTCGCTCGAGACGCCCGACGCCATCGTCGACGTGGCCACCCTGACCGGTGCGCAGGTCGTCGCGCTCGGCGACCGCACCACCGGCCTGATGGGCAGCGACGACCTCGTCGCGAAGCTCCGTGCCGTGGCCGAGGGCGTGTCGGAGCCGATCTGGCCGATGCCCCTGCCCGAGGAACTCGACGCCCGGCTCGCCAGCGACGTCGCCGACATGGTCAACGCCACGGTCGGCAACCCCGCCGGCGGCATGCTGCTCGCGGGCAAGTTCCTGGAGCGCTTCGTCGGCGAGGGCATCCCGTGGGCGCACCTCGACATCGCCGGTCCGTCCGAGCACAAGGGCGGCGGCTACGGGTGGCTCGGCAAGGGCGCGACGGGTGTGATGGTCCGCACGCTCATCGCGCTCGCAGAAGACCTCCAGTCCGAGTAGTAGGTTTGGTACCGGTGGGACGGGGCATCGACGCGCCTCCCACCGGTACTGCACGGGACGGGACCGGAACCACGCGGTCCGACCGTCGGACGCCGCCCCCGCGGTGTCCACGTAGGGCCCGATCGGCCCGACACGCACGAGGGAGTTGCACCAGGTGACGGAACAGACTTACGACGTCGTGGTCCTCGGTGGCGGGAGCGGTGGCTACGCCGCTGCGCTCCGGGCCACCGAACTCGGCATGAGCGTCGCGCTCATCGAGGGCGACAAGCTCGGAGGGACGTGCCTGCACCGTGGCTGCATCCCCACCAAGGCGCTGCTGCACGCGGCCGAGGTCGCCGACGCGACGCGCGACGCCGAGAAGTACGGCGTGATCGCGGAGTTCGCCGGTGTCGAGGTCCCGAAGGTCATCGAGTACCAGCAGGGCGTCATCACCTCGAAGTACAAGGGCCTGCAGGGCCTCATCAAGGCCCGCGGCATCACCGTCGTCGAGGGCTGGGGTCGACTGACCTCGCAGAACACCGTGCAGGTCGGCGACCAGAACATCGTCGGCAAGAACGTCGTGCTCGCGACCGGCTCCTACTCGAAGTCCCTGCCCGGGCTCGAGATCGGCGGCCGCGTCATCACCTCCGAGACCGCACTGCGCATGGACTACGTGCCGAACAAGGTCGTCATCCTGGGCGGCGGCGTCATCGGCGTCGAGTTCGCCAGCGTCTGGAAGTCCTTCGGCGCCGAGGTCACGATCGTCGAGGCGCTCCCCCACCTCGTCCCCGCTGAGGACGAGTCGATGTCGAAGCAGCTCGAGCGCGCCTTCCGCAAGCGCGGCATCGAGTTCTCGCTCGGTGTCCGGTTCCAGGGCGTCGAGCAGCACGAGAACGGCGTCGTCGTGACGCTGGAGGACGGCAAGACCTTCGACGGCGACGTCCTGCTCGTCGCGGTCGGTCGTGGCCCGGTCACGCAGAACGTCGGCTTCGACGAGGTCGGCGTCGCCATGGACCGCGGCTTCGTCACCACGAACGAGCGCCTCGCCACCAACCTGCCGAACGTCTACGCGGTCGGCGACATCGTCCCCGGCCTGCAGCTCGCACACCGCGGCTTCCAGCAGGGCATCTTCGTCGCCGAGGAGATCGGCGGCCTGAACCCGGTGATCATCGAGGACAAGAACATCCCGAAGATCACGTACTCCGACCCCGAGGTCGCCTCCGTCGGCCTGTCGCAGGCCAAGGCCGAGGCCGAGTACGGCGCCGACAAGGTGGACTCCTACGAGTACAACCTGGCCGGCAACGGCAAGAGCCACATCATCGGCACGTCCGGTTCGGTCAAGGTCGTCCGCGTCGTCGACGGCCCCGTCGTCGGCGTGAGCATGATCGGCGCCCGCGTCGGCGAGCTCATCGGTGAAGCCCAGCTCGCCGTGAACTGGGAGGCGTACCCGGAGGACATCGCTCCGCTCGTGCACGCGCACCCGACGCAGAACGAGGCCCTGGGCGAGGCGTTCATGCACCTCGCGGGCAAGCCGCTGCACGCGCTGTGACCCGCACGAGTCCGCGCCCTGTGACAATGACATCCACAACAACTGCAACCCCCCGCGAAGAGGAGTCCACCCGATGAGCGAATCCGTCAGCCTCCCGGCGCTCGGCGAGAGCGTCACCGAGGGCACGGTGACCCGATGGCTGAAGAACGTCGGTGACCGGGTCGAGGTCGACGAGCCGCTGCTCGAGGTCTCGACCGACAAGGTCGACACCGAGATCCCGTCGCCCGTCGCCGGCGTCATCGAGGAGATCCTCGTGCAGGAGGACGAGACCGTCGAGGTCGGCACCGCGCTGGTGAAGATCGGCGACGGCTCGTCCGACTCCGGTTCCTCCGACTCCGGTTCGTCCGACGAGTCCTCGAACGAAGCCGCTGCCGAGGCAGAGGCCCCCGAGGCCGAGCCGAGCACCGAGCAGGAGTCCGAGACCCCCGCCTCGGAGCCCACCGAGCCCGAGCCGGCCCCCGCCGGAC